>JAWOHP010000044.1:0-11889 GCA_046485065.1 Desulfobacterales bacterium
CTTAACAGCTTTTCCATTATCAGAAAACTTCCCCAGAATCCTATCGCGTAATTTGAAACAGAGCCCAATACATTTCCGGCAGTCGCCACTGTAATCGAAATAAACGGGTCATGGTTGTTCAACAATAAAAAAACCAACACAATCTCGGAACTGAAAGGAAGTATTGTTGCGGCAAGGAATGAAGCTATAAACAGGCCAATATAACCGTATTGCGCGAGAAGATCCATCTGCATTGATCTTTCTTAGAGGCTAATTACAGCGCTATCACAGGCCATCTGGATTAATTCCATGCCTGATGCCATTCTTGCACCGTCAATGAGATCAGATTCCGATATTTGTCTTGATTTTGCGCAAGGAGTACATACATAAATTGGGACACCATATTCCTGGAGATAAGCGATATGATCATCAGCGCTATCCCCTGTAGCTGCTCTGACGTTGGTTATCATTCCTTTTTTAGCAACATAAACCCCTTCATCAAGGAGAAATACCGCTGATTTTTTTCCTTCTTTATGAGCCACCATGGCAAAAAAAAGGGCGCGGGTTGTGCGGTTGGGGTTATCGGTTCCACATGACAGAACTATCAGCACGTTATTTGTCATAAGTTTATCCTCTTTCCGGAAAATTGTTTGGTAAGATATATTTTATCATAATATCAAATTATTATATCAGTTTTCCTGCATCTGATTAATAAGATCTTCTAATATTTTATCTGCTTCATCAGCCTGAACCTGGCACGTACCTACCTTTTTGTGACCACCTCCGCCGTATTTTAACATAAGCGCGCCAATATCAACATTTGAAGTTCTGTTTAAAATACTATATCCGCAGGTAATAACTATATTCCGGCGCTGGAAGCCCCAAAGAACCTGTACGGAAATATTCTGCTTTGGATAAAGACTGTAAAGAACAAAACGGTTCCCTGTATATATTTCGTTCTGGTTCCTTAAATCTAATACAATTACATTTCCTCTTATTGTTGTGTTGGATTTAACCATTTCCTTGAAAAGAGTATCCTGTTCAAAATAACGCTTTTTTCTTTCTTTGATATCCTCAATTTCCATTATTTCATCGGCTTTTTTAAATCTGCAATAATCAATCATGTCCATCATAAGTTGATAATTGCTGATTCTATAATCCTTGTATCTTCCTAAACCCGTTCGTGGATCCATTATAAAAGAGAGGAGAGCCCATCCCTCGGGATTTAGTATTTCATCAGGAGTGAAATTGCCTGAATCGGCCTTATCAACCGCCTCAACAAGTTCTTTTAAAAACGGGTTTTTAAATTTCTGATCTCCGCCATAATAATTATATATAACCCTTGCGGCACTTAAAGCGGTAGGATCGCTTACTCCTTTGAATTCGCCGTAAGCAAGTCTTTCCGCTTCACTTGAATGATGATCAAACCAGAGGCCGCATCCTTTGACATATGGGATATTGGCGAGGACGCAGTTTTCATCTGCTGCTATCTTTCCATCCTGAACATCTTTTGGATGAACAAATTTTATGTCACTGATAAGGCCTATCTCCTTAAGAAGCGCGGCGCATCCTAAACCATCAAAGTCCGAACGTGTTATAAGTATCATAAGCGTCTCCTTTTTTATATTATATGTCATAAATATATTTTATTTGGGTATGTGTGCGTATGCGATCCGCAGTAATAATGCCGAACCCTTCGTCAATCCGCCACAGACCTTTTGCGGACATCCATGGAATCCGTGCAGTCCAAAATACCTCTGTTCGTACTCCGAACATAGCACTTCGAAATTCGATGTACGATATTCGATATTCTAATTATAACTCCAATCGCAACATTATTCTGACAACCGCTATAAAGATGAAGTCCTGTTTTCTCTACCAGCTCCCTGAAGCGCCTCCACCCCCTGAGGAACCGCCTCCTCCGGAAAAGCCTCCTCCTGAACCGCCGGAGCTCCAGGAACTTCCCGAACCACCGGATGTAACCGTGAAACCACCGATCGTGGCTTTTCCCGTTTTGCGGATCGATTTATGCGCCTTTTCATACCAGTCTGTTTTCCTGATCAGAAGCTTTGCTATCGGAAAACATATCACATAGGTTGTGAGCAGGTATAGCGCTCCCCTGGTTCCGACAATGATGATCGGAAACATCGCCCAGAATGGAATGAGAAAAAAGTAAAGAAACCACCCGGCCCCCGGTGTAAGGACGCCGATCACCGTAAACAGTCCGATGATGCCGAAGATGAAAGCTCCGAATAGGATGCGTTGAATTATCGGGAGATCGGGTTCTTCTATGTGAAAGCCGGATGATATATTTCCCTTTGGAGATGCGGAATCGCTGATTTCCTGCACTTCGCTGCCTTCAAGCGTCCCGATAATCGCTTTTACTGCACCCTCCAGACCACCGTCAAAGTCACCTTTCTTGAACAGCGGAGCCATAATGTTACGAATAATCCGGCCTGCTACAAGATCGGTTAATGTGCCTTCAAGTCCGTAACCAACTTCGATACGCATGCGCCTGTCATTGGGTACCACGATAACCAGAACGCCATTGTCCCTGCCTTTCTGGCCAAGCTTCCAGGCTCCGAATACCGTGCTGGCATATTCCTCAATGTTCTCGCCCCCAAGTGAGGGCACGGTGAGTATAGCGATCTGGTTCCCTGTTCTTTCTTCATGGGACTTGAGGCGTTCTGTCAGCGTCCTGCGCATGCCATCGGTGAGAATTTCCGCATTGTCGGTCACACGCCCGGAAAGAAAGGGAATATCAGCACCTGCAGCAATAACTGCCAGTAAAAGCGCTATTGCGATGACAGCAAGCCGCAGTATTCGTTTCCGGATATTTTGCGCCTGTTCCATGGTATTATAACTGATTATACTATATCCCCGCTTATTCTTTGACAAATTTCAACTGCAAGGCAGAATATGATATCAGGTGTAAGATGCTCGGTTATGGTTTTGTCGAACAGAATTTTTGATTGCGGCTGAAATTCATCGTCTCCATTCCAGAACAGCACTGCCGCAGGAATACGCGGCGTTATTTGAAAAGAGTAGGCCGCATCTGCCATATTAATCCGGTTTCCTGACAACTGCTTACATATATCTTTAAATCCCTGAATATTGCTAGCATACCGCTGTTCAATTAATTGAGTAGGTATTTCGTGCGGGCCGCGAAAAAAAGTTGCGCCGCCCGGAATATCCTTTTCCGATATCCAATCCCCGCTTACTTTTATTTCCTTTGATTTTAAAAGATAGTAAATAATAAAGAGCCCGAACAAAGCGTTTATATCAGTTTTCCCGTTCCGAAGGCATGCTATTTTACAGGCATCAGGGTAGATGCCATAATCCTCACCCCAGACTGATAATATATAAGCTTTATCCTGTTTATTATAATCGCATAACGCAATCCTGCAAATATCTTCTGGGTTTTTCGCGGCAAGCTCCTTAAAGTAACTGATATCGATAGAATAAGTCATAGCTTTGCGTAAGTCAGCACAACCGTTAATTTATTTTACACCGCTCCGGCAAACTGTTGCGAGGTTTCTTTTCTCTTTTTATGCCACTGATAGAAACCTGCGGCGGCAAGAACACAAAATCCGGTTAAGTCGGTCGTCAATCCGGGATCAACTAGCATCAATCCGCCGATAAAGAACACGCCTCTTTCCCACCATGTCATTTTGGCCAGGAAAAAACCTATCATTGACGCTCCGATTGCCGTCATGCCGATGCAGGATGTGAAAAGCGTCAGGATTATCCCATACCATGTTGTGTTGATCCAGAGCATCGAAGGGTTATAGACAAAAATGAAGGGCACTATGAATGCACCGATTGCCAGCTTGGTTGATACAACACCTGTTTTCAAAGGGTCGGACTTTGCAATGCTCGCCCCTGCGTAAGCAGCCAAAGCAACCGGCGGGGTTATATCAGCAACTATCCCGAAATAGAAAACGAACATGTGGGCTGCCAGCGGATGAACTTTGAGCAGGATGAGGGCGGGCGCAGCAATTGTCGAGGTGATGATGTAATTGGCTGTTGTAGGGGCACCCATGCCGAGGATAATGGATGTAAACATGGTGAATATCAGGGTCAATAAAAGGTTTCCTCCCGCAAGGTCTACCAGACCGTTTGCCAGCTTTAGCCCCAACCCGGTAAGAGTGATCACGCCGATGATAATACCTGCCGAAGCGCAGGCAAGGGCTACCCCGATTGCATTGCGGGCGCCAAGTTCAAAAGCATCCATTATTTCCCGAAAACTCATCCTGGTCGATTTGCGCATGGCGCCGACTACTATGCAAGTCACAAGGCCCATCAAGGCTGCATAAAGAGGCGTAAAACCAATGCTTAAAAAGACGATGATTGACACAAGGGGAACAAAGAGATGTCCCCGTTCCCTCATCACATCCATGAACATAGGAAGCTCATCCCGGTTCAGGCCGCGCAGCTTGAGCCTCTTTGCTTCGAAATGCACCTCCATGAATACTCCGAAGAAATAAAGGCAGGCCGGAATAATCGCCGCCTTGGCGATCGTGATGTAGGGCATATTGAGGAATTCGGCCATGATAAAAGCCGCCGCGCCCATGATGGGCGGCATTATCTGACCGCCGGTTGAAGAGGAAGCTTCCACTGCGGCGGCAAACTCCGGGCGATAACCAAGACGCTTCATCATGGGGATTGTCAGGCTGCCGGATTCCACCGTGTTTGCAACCGAGCTCCCTGAGACAGTGCCTTCCAGGGCGCTGGTTATGACCGCCATCTTGGCCGGTCCGCCGGAAGCCCACCCGGCTATAGCATTGGATATATCGATAAAAAGCTGTCCCAGACCCGTCTTCTCCCGGAAGGAACCGAACAGAATGAACAGATAGATAAATGTTGAACAGACTCCCAACGGAATGCCAAGGATACCCTCGGTGGTGAGGTACATATGGGATGCTATCCGCTCCAGGGAATATCCGCGGTGTTCCATGAATGAGGGAAAATAACTTCCGAAATAAGCATATAAGAGAAAGAAGGAAGCAAGACAGGTAATCGGGAGACCCACCACACGGCGTGCAGCTTCAAGGGTAAGAAGGATTCCGAATCCTGCAAAAACGTAATCAATAGTAGCATAATCCCCGCCGGCCTCCATGATGCGCATGTAGTTAAGCCCCATGTAAGAGCCGACTAAGGTCGCGAAAGCGGCTAACACCCAGCTGTACCATTTAAGCTGGCCCGAAGATTTTGATGAGCGAAAGGGAAACAGGAGATAGGCCAGTGCGAAAGCGAAGGACAGATGAATAGAACGCTGGAGCTGGGCCGGCAAAAGCCCGAAAGCGGCCGTATAGACCTGGAAAACCGACCATCCGACACCGATACAGTAAACGATCCAGTGCGGAACGCCTTTCAGCTGGCGGATATTTGACTCCCTGTCAACTTTTTTCAGTATTTCTTCTATCTCTTCCTTTGAAACAGCTTCTACTCCCTCCATTTTCGACTTGAGGGCGCTTGTTTTAACATCATCGTTATTATTCATTTAACAAGTCTGCCTTTTAAAAAATCCATCATATTTATATTCTGAACCCGCAAGGTTATGGCGCTTCCCGGTGCCGAAAGTTCTGACAGATGTATCTTACGGTCTCTGATATGCAATATATGTTCAGCCGTCCATCCAACTCTGACCGTTACATCCGGTATCGATCGGTTGACTGTCCATATCAGCCAGCCGTCTTTTGCGATCGATAGTGTCCCTTCTCCGGTTGAAGATTCCGGCATGCCGGCCCCGAATGAGTCGTAACGCGACCGCACAATAACCAGATGATCATTTTCCACCCGCAGTGTGTCATAAACAGGCCGCCTGTTTACGGAGTGAATGAAGGATATGGTAAATTCTTCTCCGGATTGCATTCTAAGTAGCAGTAGTCTCTCCCGGGTCTTACAATCACTTATTTCAAGGGCTGTGATAAAAGGGAGAAACAAAAGGCCAACGCAGATAAAACCGGCAAAAATTACGCTCAATGCAAATCGACGGCTCATAAAAACAAGAAGGCGCGGTTTCCCTTCCGGAAAACCGCGCCCGTATCCTCCCAGGGCTATTTTATAGCGCCTTTTTCTTTATAGTATTTAATTGCGCCCGGATGGAAGGGAATCGATACACCCTTAACTGCGTTTTGCAGGTTCAATTCCTTTCCCTTGGCATGTGCGGATGTCAGTTCGGCCTGGTTATCAAACAGGGCTTTTGTCATGTTGTAAACAACTTCCTCTGAGACATAGTTTCCTACAATGAGAACTGCATTTACTGCAACTGTTGCCGCATCCTGGGCCTGGTTCTTATAAGTATTGGCAGGCACTTTAACTGCCGCTAAAAAGGGATATTTCTCGGTGAGCTTGGCAGCCATATCTGCAGGAATATCGATGATACGGACAGCATGCTGTGTGGAAATATCCATTATGGCGGCATTGGGAATGCCGGCAGTCACGATAAAGGCATCGATATGTCTGTCCTTAAAAGCTTCAGCGCTTTCTGAAAAAGAGAGATACTGGCTGTTTACATCTCCTTTAGCCAAACCGTAAATGTCCATTAACTGCCTGAAATTGGCTTCAGTTCCGCTTCCCGGTGCGCCAACTCCAACTTTCTTGCCCTTGAGGTCCGCAATCGATTTGATTGGGGAATCAGCGCGTGTTACAACCTGAATGATTTCAGGATAAAGGACTGCTATTGTGCTCATGCTCTTGATAGCTTCCTTGAAGGATTCTTTTGCATTGTATGCAAAATCAAGAGTATCACTCTGCACAAGTGCCAGTTCAGCTTCTTTTTTGTTTACCAGCCGGATGTTCTCAGCAGATGCTCCGGTGGTTTGAGCGGTCACATTCATTCCGGGAATCTTGGTGTTCCAGATTCTAGCCATGGCTCCGCCAAATGGGTAATAAGTTCCGGCAGTTCCGCCGGTTGCAAGGATCAGATTGGTATCAGCCGCATAAACCGGGACAACCATACCAACTACAAATAAAACAGCTACACATAAACCCAACAGTTTTTTCATAATGCACGTCCTTTCTTTTTCATGATCTATTGATGATAATTTATTCCTTTGCCGTCTGAAAACCTAACCGAAAAAACGAGCGCATCTCCCTCTTTTTGAGTCGGTGAGCTACGATTGTGACATTTTTATCAAAAACCATATGAAAGAAAAATTCTTAATCTGGTGTAATATATAAGGATGTTGCATTGGGTGTCAACGAAAAATAAAAAATGAGCTGATTCATATTTGATGATCCCGTAAAAAGTCTTATGCGAACGAATTTGAGATTTTTGGGAAATAGATTTTTAAAGAACTGAGCGTTAAAAATCACAAGCTGTTTGAGGGCGTTAGCCCGAGTTCTTGTGATTTAGCGAGGTGACTTAAAAATCCCCAAAAAACTCATTAAGTGAGCATATATTAGACTTTTTACGAGTCCATCATATAAAATAATAATATCATAAGGCGAGTCGCATCCTTTATAAACTATCTTTTTTTCGCAGGAAATTATCGAGCATTGTACCTATCAGCTCCGGTTTCTGGAATACGAGATTATGTCCGGCATCCGAAATCGCATGAAACTGAATATCGGGAATCAGTTTCCGGACGGTGTTTATAACATCTTCCGGAATCTCCTTATCAAGCGATCCCCATATCAGAAGCACATTTCTTTTCTGTTTTCCGACCGACTTGAAGCTGTCCCGATAATCCCCTATAGCGTCACTTCGAATCATTGACAACAGCGAGGCCTGAAAACCTTTGAAGGTTGTCTGCTCGGCAAAGAGGGTTGAGTGGCGCTGGTAAAGAGCTGTTCCTTCATACATGCTGTTGGCTCGCCTGATTACAGTCTTAATGCCGGCAATCCGGGCGAGAAATTCCCCTAAAACGGGAATACGGAAAATGCGTGGTGTTTTAAAGTTATAGACAACAGGGGAGATCAGTGCGAGCTGCCTGACACGCTGAGGATGCCGGGCCGTTAAGTCGGTGACTATTCCGCCGCCAAAAGAATATCCGACCAGATCAACCGGCTCTTTTAGGTTTAACTTGTCAAGCAGTTCCAGCAACTGCTCCCTGTAAAGATTCCGGTTATATTTCACAGGCGGCCTGTCTGAATAGCCCCTGCCATACATATCATAACGGAGGACACGGTAGCCGGCGTCCGTCAGAACAGGAGATACAGCATCCCATGTAAACATCGGAACCGTTCCTCCGTGAACAAGCACAACCACCTGCCCGTTTTCCGGGCCTTCGAGGGCATAATGTGTTACGCCTCCTGAAAGAGGTATGTACGAACCTCCAAGCCGGGAGCGTATATCATCATTCAGTTCATATTTTTCAGGATTCATTATGTGAAAGAGTACGAGAGGGATCATTGCTATTATAAAGAGAATCAGTATAACCGACCGTCTGGTTTTCATGATTTTCCTACCGGCTTGCTTGTCTGTTGAGCCTTTTGCATAACATCTGATCTGTTGTCATACAATATCGTGCCGGGTATGGGTACGCATTCAATCCGCATGAATCCGGCCGAACCCTTTTATAAATTCTTCGTTTCCGTATCTACTTCGCGTTCAAAGTCGCCTTCCTTCAGAGATGAATCATCAGGGGTATATTCCCGGCGAAAGGTATCAATTATCTGTTCTATTGGGACATCCGCGAATTCTCCGCGATGTGTCAGATATTCCATGTGTCTGTTCCCCTCAAGATCGAAGGGGTGGTATATCGAGTCTTTAAGCCCGTCGAAATCGAGAGGTTTAAGCCTGAACCTTTCACAGAGCTCGATATTAAAAGCGGGGGTTGCTTTAACCCATAGTCCGCCCAGATATATAGAAGTATAGCCATGCCAGAAGAAGACGTCGGTTTTCATCATCTCACGTAAGCGTTCAGTCGTCAGATGGTTTCGTACGTCGGCAAAACCGAGACGGGCCGGGATGCCCAAAGACCTGCAGCATGACGCAAGAAGGATCGCCTTTGCGACACACCAGCCTTTCCCAATGCTAAGTGTGGTACTCGCCCTGAGTCCCTCGATTGACAAATTCATCGAATAAGGATCATAGCGGATGGAATCCCTTACGGCATAATAGAGACTTACGGCCTGATTCCTCCGGTCTTTGGAATCTCCAGCACTCTTTCCTGCAAAATTCGCTACGTTTATATTGTCAAAATCGATTGTGGGTGAAGGTTGAAGATATTGCTCCATTTCTGAATTCATCAATTAAAGACTCCCTATGAAATAAGATTTTTGTTCTTCAGAAAATCGATGACAGCCCTGTTGAAAGCTTCTGGCTGTTCAAGTGGCGAAAGATGCCCGGCATTTTTTATGTCTGTGATTGAAGCGTCTTTAATGTGCTCTTTGAGATGCTGGCCGTATTTCGGAGGGGTCAGTTTGTCGTCTTCCGCGGTCAATATAAGAACAGGCGTTGATATGGAGGAAAGCTTTTCCATGACATTGAACCTGTCGCAGGCGGTAAAATCGCCGTACGCCACCTCAGGAGGGCATTTCGCGGACTCAGCCATAAGAGAGGCGATTTTTTCGGGGGGTGTCTTTCCGGAAGCGGCAAAAATCGGAATTGAGTTTAAATACCCTTTGTAGTCATTTTTTATTGTTTCAAAGAGGAGCGGCATAACGCGCAGACGCGCTCCGGTATTAACAAGTATTGCGGCTTTAAAGCGTGTCTTATAATCAAGAATAAGCTGGAGAGCAATTGCTCCGCCGATACTCAAACCACACGGAATGGGCGCAGGTATTCCGGTTGTTTCGATAAAATCCGTGACTGATGCGCTGTAGTCTTCAACTCTGTCCAGACCCGGACCACCGCTTTTCCCGTGACCCGGCAGATCAATAGCTATTGTGTTCACATACTCCCTGAGCGAATCGACCTGTTTTTCCCACAGAGCGCTTGATCCACCTGAGCCGTGCACGAATACAAGGGTCGGCTTTTCAGGATCAAGAGGCCAGCGTCCGGCAACAAAGGCGATATTTCCGGAAATTTTTTCATTCATATTATTTTCTCCAACCAGCATTATAGTAAATGTCGTGGCTATGTTCTATTTGGACATGTGTGCGTATGCGATCCGCAGTAATAATGCTGAACCCTTTGTCAACGGCGGCATATCCGCATCCATGGAAACCGTGCAGCCCCAGTGAAAAATAGCCCACGAAGCCGGTTATAGTTTCTGCCTGTTAAATATTTCTAGTCTATTTGGGGGCGTCCTCGAAGTCTATAGATAAATTTACTGCAATTCGCATACGCACACATATCCAAATAAATTGAACTGCTCCAATCGGAACATTATTCTGACAACAGCAATAGCTTTAAACAGTTTGGTTTCATTATATTATATTTTTTTCCGGAATTGAGCAATCTGCCTTGAAATCGCAATGATCCTGCCTTCTTCATCCCACAATTCTCCGTCTTCTTCCAAAAGGCCGCAATTTATAAAGCGGGTGCGGAAAACACATTTCAGCCATTTGGTTTCAGAAATATTCCGTATATTTATAGAAAACTCTATTGTTGGCACCCAGGCGACCATTCCCTGGCTTGCCAGAACCGGAGGCGGAAACGAGTCCGCTATAAGCGCTATCGAATAGATATCAAAAGGGCGGTCATCTTTGAATTTAATCCAGCCTTTCTGTTCCGATTTATCCGACAGCCGTCCCTGCATCCAGCCCGCGCTTTCAGGCTCCAGAAGCGCGTCAATCCTGTTAAAGAGTGTATATTTCGGAATAGGCGGAATCAGGAAGCATTTTTCGCGGGGAGCGATATCGGGCGCCGATTTTTCGAATCTTTCGAAAAAACAGCCTTTTTGTTCGTCCGAAAATGTCCCGATTGCCCTGACCTTCTCTTTTCCATTCTGAGACAGATTGGCCTGAAACCTGTTAAACTGGGGCGATTGAGAAATCGGTTCGACCGACAGATCGGCTTGCCCCGGAACGCACCGCGAAATGTAATTTGCAGTAAGAATGGGGGTTGATTTCTTGTCGCTTTCCTGTGACATTGCATTCGCAAGAATCGCCATCAGGTATCCGCCGTTAGGGTTGCCGTTGATCGACCAGTTATCGGTTATGGTGCCTGTGAAGGAGAGTTCTTCTCCGGGTGTGATAGAAATATCCTGGTCAAACTGATGCATTTGTGCTCCCAATATGAACATACCTAGAAAGCCGTTTTACCGGCTTTTTTTCTTTCCTCTTCCCTTTTTTTGATTTCATCCTGCTCAATCTGCAAAAGGTTTTCAATATTATTTACATAGTAAATCATTATACTGTATTTAAAACTGCCCCTTTCCGCAATTTTGGAAAAAACCAAAAAGTCCCCGTTCTTTTCCCAGAGCATGGATAAGCTTTTCCCGTCCTCCCAGTTTATTGAAGCCGGTTCACCGTATTTTTCCTTCAGGGTATCGGCAATGTATGCTTCCTTTTTTCTTGAAGTTATTGCAAAAAGCAAAGGTTTATCCGAGTAGTTTGAAAATGTAAGTTTAACATATTCAAAAGGAGTTTTTTCGGTTTGAAGATACCTGAAAGTCAGGTTTGTAATATTGTGCTCTATCCTTGCCCCTTTTTCATCGTTTAATTTTCTGTGAAGTTCAAAAAGGTTCGGAAAATGATTGGCAAAGATTGTCCTGTTATGGATAACCAGATCGAGAATGGTCATTTTTTCAATGGAATATGATCCGAGTTGCCCGGAAAGATTTTTAAGAAGATCATCTGATAACCTGGCATTCGACCCTAAATCAAAGAAAGTAAAGCTTTCAGGATATAATGATTCTGTTCCTTTCGGTTTATTTTTGCCGTTATTCTCAGGCTCGCTGCAAGCAAAGAAAAAAGGCAAACAGACAACCAGTAATATTACTGCAAAAGCTGCTTTTTTTTTGTTTGCTGACGGCATCAAATAATCCTTATATCATATCTGCACGAGTTCATATT
>JAWOHP010000153.1:0-60544 GCA_046485065.1 Desulfobacterales bacterium
CTTGAACTGACTTACATCGCCTTCAGGCTGAGTTTGGATCTTACCGGATTCAGCTAATTTTTCGATAAATTTCCGATAATTCTGACCCGGTATTTCAATTAAAAGATATTCCGGCTGACCGGTCTCATTATTTATATCTGTTTTTAATATGCTGCCGCCTTCGCTTTTAATATTCTCCATAATATTAAATAAAAGTTCTTCCTGATAAGAAAGGCCCTTTTTCTCTGCTTCATGCAATTTTTTCAGTTTTTCGTTTGCAGGAGCTTCCGCCCTGCTCATAGATCCTACCATACTGGGCATTGCCTTCGTTTTGAACCTGGCCGATGCCGCTTTATCCGCTTCTTTCTCCTCCGGCTTTTCCTGATATAAAACAGTGTCGTCTTTTCTTTCTTCAGATACAGGCCTTTTTTCAAAAACCGGTTTCAGCAAAAGCACCATTTGAAGCGGTTCATTAATTTCAGCAGATACAGAAAATCGTTCTTCTTTTCCGGGCATGAGGTTATGATCTACTTCTGCTGCTTTCAATGCCTGGGTTACCTGAGGTTCCGGGGATTTTAACAGGGGTTCACGATCATAATGTTTTTGTTTTTTTTGAGGCGTCGGCATGATTTTATCAGTCACGACAACATTTTCAGGCGGTTTTATTCCGGAGCCGGAAACCGGTGCTTTTTCACTTGACCGGATTTCAAGCTCAGTTTCTTTATCTTTTAAATCGACAGGGCCTTTTGAAGGCATCAACTGAACGATATGGAATATGAAAAAAGCTAGCACGACCGTTGTTGCAAGGGTTGCAAGCTCAACAGGAATTCTGAATCTATCCGGTATAAAGAAGAAGCTTTTAATTTTTTGAAGCCATGAATCTTTTTCCATTCTCCCGTGCAGGTCGGCAAGAAAACTGTCGGGCGCCTTAACCGTATCCAGCAAACCCAGCTCCCGGACAACCGCCTTCATCGATTCAAATTCATCCCTGCAATCCCCGCATAGTAAAAGATGATCTTTAACAAGAGCTTCCCGCTCTTTGTCAAGCTGACCGTCCATATACTCTGAAAACAGCTCTTTTATACGGGAACAATTCATCCTTTAATTATATCCTTAAGTTTTTCGCGCAAGACAAGCCTGGCACGTGAAAGCTTCGATTTAACCGTGCCGGACCTGTGACCGGTAATATTTATAATTTCGTCGTAAGAAAGCCCTTCAATATCGCGCAAAATCACCACCAGTTTCTGCTCCGCAGGCAATGAATCGATCGCTCCCTGGATAATTTTCATCTTCTCCTTTTCTTCAAGCGCAAGAAGCGGAGATCCGCTTTCATCCTCAATATCGCTTTCCTGATTTTCGCCCTTCTGGTTATACGGATTATTCAATGAAACTTTTTTGTCGCGATACCTGTATTCCAATGATTTTATTCTGTTTTTACATGTATTGCCGGCAATCGTGTAAAGCCAGGTTAAAAAGGAAGCCTCACCTCTGAAGGATCGCAGATTTTTGTATACCCTGATGAAAATGTCCTGAGCGGTATCGTAGGCTTCCTGGTAATCACCAAGGGAGCGGTAGCACAGGTTAAAGATCCTGTCCTTATACCGCAAAACAAGCTGATCAAAAGCATCGGTATTTCCGGACTTGAACGCGGAAACAAGATCGGCATCCGGATCTTTCTTTATATGTGCACTATTTCGATCTTCTGAGCTGCTCATATATTATAGACAGTTTATACTGCCAAATGTTCCCGAAGTAAATGGCAGACTGATAATCCGATACCTTTACCGTATCAGGCAGGGGGAGTTGAGCCGTTAAGTTGTAACAGTTTTGATTCTCAGGCAAAGTTCGTCCAGTTGAGGTTTGCTCGTCTCGGATGGTGCATTCGTGAGAAGGCATGCCGCTTTCTGTGTCTTCGGGAAGGCTATAACATCCCTTATTGAAGTTCCGCCGCAAAGCATCATTACCAGCCTGTCGAAACCAAAGGCAATACCTCCATGAGGAGGGGCTCCGGAATCAAGAGCGGAAAGCAGGAATCCGAATTTTTCCCCGTATGATTCCGGCGTCATCCCGAGAGCGGTAAAAACCTTTTCCTGCATCTCTTTCTGGTGAATACGTATGCTTCCTCCACCTATTTCAGAACCGTTTAATACAAGGTCATATGCTCTTGAACGGACCGCAAGGGGGTTTTTTTCAAGCAGATCGCAATCTTCGTCAAGGGGAGCCGTAAATGGATGGTGCATTGCCTGGTATCTTTTTTCATTTTCATCATATTCCATCATCGGGAATTGAGTGACCCAGAGGAATCTGAATTCATTTTCATCTATCAGTTTCAGCTTTACGGCAAGATGGTTCCTAAGATAGCCCAAAGCATCATTTGCAATCTTAGGCTGATCAGCCACAAAAAACACAAGGTCGCCGGTTTTCATGTCAATGCTCTTTGCCAGTTTTTCCTTCTCTTCTTCAGTAAAGAACTTCGCGATCGGAGACTGCCATCCCTCTTCTTTCACCTTGACCCAGGCAAGACCCTTTGCCTTATAAATCGAAGTAAACTCGGCGAGATCATCGATCTCTTTCCGCGAAAATTCAATGCATCCCTTAGCATTGAGAGCTTTTACAATGCCTCCTTTTTCTACAACATCCGCAAAGACTTTGAATCCTGAGGGTTTTACTATATCCGAAACATCTTTAAGTTCGAGCCCGAAACGAAGATCAGGTTTATCAAGGCCGAAACGGTCAATCGCCTCGCCATATGAGAGTTTTTCAAAGGGTATTTCAATATCTTTATCGAGGACTTCTTTAAAAAGGGTCTTTATCATACCTTCAGAAATACGCATGACATCCTCTTCGCCCACAAAGCTCATCTCGAGATCTATCTGCGTGAATTCAGGCTGGCGATCTGCTCTTAAATCTTCATCCCTGAAGCAGCGGACAATCTGGTAATACCTGTCGAAACCGGATATCATGAGAAGCTGCTTGAAAAGCTGCGGCGACTGGGGAAGCGCATAGAACATGCCCGGATTGACCCGGCTCGGGACAAGGTAATCCCGCGCTCCTTCCGGGGTGCTTTTCGTCAAAACAGGCGTTTCAATATCGATAAATCCTAGATTGTTCAAGTACTGCCGCACCGATGCCGCTGCTTTGTGCCTTAGAATAAGGTTTTTCTGAATATTCGGGCGTCTCAAATCGATGTGCCTGTATTTGAGTCGAACATTTTCAGAAACATCCACCGCATCTTCGATCAGGAAAGGAGGGGTGTTTGCAGGATTCAATATTTTAAGTTCCGTTGCAAAAACTTCGATCTCTCCGGTTTTAAGATTCGGATTCGTCATCCCCTCAGGACGTTTTTCCACTTTTCCCCGGACGCCTATTACATATTCGCTTCTTATCGCATGGGCCTTTTCATGCACTTCTTTGTTGAAGTCGGGATTGAAAACAACCTGAGTGATTCCTTCCCTGTCTCTCAAATCAACGAATATTACTCCACCGTGATCTCTTCTCCGCTGAACCCATCCCATAAGAATAACTTCCCTGCCCGCCTCATCTCTTCCGAGTTCACAGCAGTTATGGGTTCTTCTCATTTTTCCAAGAATGTCAGACAATTAATCATTCCTTTCATTGTATAAAATTGACTGTATCGTAACAACCTGTTTATTCACACTAAGTCAGAAAGACGCAAAGATTTTTCATTGAAAATATTCAGTCAAATCTTTGTGGTCTTAGTGTTCTTTGTGTGATAATTCTTTTACGAAGCCGTCAATAATAATTTAAGTTTTTCAACAATACCTTCAATCGGAACAGGGCTTTGTTCTTTTGTAGTCATGTTCCTTAACACCGCGGTTCCTTCATCAATTTCCTTGTCCCCCAGAATCAGAACATAACGGGCTCCGAGTCTGTCCGCTCTCTTCATCTGCCCTTTTAAACCCTTGTCGGAAAAATCCATTTCGGTCTTTATTCCTGAAACGGCAATTTTGCACGACCATTCAAATGCGGCGTTCCTTGCCTGTTCACCTATAGTCGCTACAAACAGGTCAATTCGCGGTTCATTAATATTTTTTGCGGCAACTATCTCGGCAAGCCTGTCAAATCCTATGGCAAAACCTATGGCTGGCTGGGCAGGGCCTTCAAGTTCCTCTATAAGCCTGTCGTAGCGTCCTCCTCCCGCAACAGCGCTCTGGGCGCCCAGCAATCCGGTCTGCATTTCGAAGGTGGTCTTTGTATAATAGTCAAGTCCCCTTACAAGGCGCTTATCTATTTCAAACGGGACATCAAGTTTTTTGAGAGACTTTTGCACTGTTTCAAAATGCTCCTTGCACTCGTCACAAAGGTGATCAATCATGGAAGGAGCATCGGCCACCGCTTCACGGCAGGCAAGAACCTTGCAGTCAAGAACTCTTAAAGGATTTTTCACTTTTCTTCTTTCACAATCAGTGCAAAGCTGTGTTTTAATCTTTGACAGGAACTTGTGAAGCTCTTTCTGGAAAGCCGGGCGGCACTTGGGGCACCCGAGGGAATTTAAATGGACACTGATATCATAAAGTTGCAGCCTTTTAAAGAATTCAACCAGCATGAATATCAGCTGAGCGTCAACAAGAGGTGATTCTGCTCCAAGCACCTCCGCATCAATCTGGTAAAATTGCCTGTACCTTCCCTTTTGAGGTCTTTCTCTGCGAAACATGGGACCAATGGTGTAAAATTTCTGCACAGGGTCAACAGCATAAAGTCTGTGCTGGATATAAGCCCTTACGATTGAAGCTGTCGCTTCCGGACGCATGGTTACCAGATCACTCTTACTGTCTTCGAATGTATACATCTCCTTTTCAACTATATCGGTATCCTTCCCTATGCTTCTTGCAAACAGTTCAGTATGTTCAAGAATCGGAACACGAATCTCCCTGAACCCGAAATCTTCAAAAAGAGAGGTCGCAGTCTTTTCAATCATCTGCCACAGTTCAACCTCACCCGGAAGTATGTCTTTAAAACCTCTTATTAACTGGATCATTATTATCTGCCTATGCTCCTGATATGATCACCAACTCTTTTTGGGATAATTTAAATTTTGCTTATCATCTATTTATTCAAACAAAGTCAAAGAAATTCTACATGCCACAGTTATTTGTATCCCCCGCTCTTTATCATTTCAGTCGGCCTGAAAATCTCCTTGCTGAATCTCTCCGCCAATTTTTCCAGTCTATTGGCAAGCGCATCCGGATCGATATTCTTTATCATGGCAATCAGTCCAAATGGATTACCTGTGGCATTGATAATAGCTGTGTCAATATCTTCCAGGGAGCAAACACCCATGGCCACAATTTTGGTTGCTTCATTGGCATTCACGGCCAAAAGGTCCATTGGATCAAACTTGTCTGTCGCTTTAGACAAATCAATTATCGGCCGGCCTTTTGACCAGTCGAATAATCCCCTGCCTGATTTTTTACCTAGATTCCCGGCCTTAACCATTGCCGCTATTGTTTTTCCGGAAGCAAAATCAGGATGAACTTCTTTGGCAAAATAATTACTCCCATGAAAATTGATATCAAGACCGGTATAATCCATTGTTTCAAATGGCCCCATTGGCATACCAAGTTTGCGCATGACAGCATCAACAGCTTCCGGCTCGGCAATGTTCTTATCCAGAATGCAGTTAAGCAGAACGGCTGCCGGCGCCTGAACACGATTAACAATAAAACCTGGAACATCCTTTTGAACACGCACAGGAACTTTATTGTTCTTTAATACAAAATCGCAACCTATCTGCATGGTCTCTTCTGATGTCTGCTCTCCTTTAATAACTTCCACAAGTTTCATAAGCACGGCAGGATTGAAATAGTGAAGCCCCAGGACCTTCTCCCGCCGCCCGGTAACCGATGCAATCTCGGTGATTTTCATTGTGGAAGTGTTGGAAGCAAAAAGGGCGTGGACGGGCGCTGCTTTGTCCATTTCACGAAATGTTTCTTTCTTTAAATCCATTATCTCTGGAATTGCTTCTATCACAAGATCCGAATTCTTAACCGCTTCACTTATATCTACACAGGGGACAAGCAGTTCTCTTCGTATTTTTTCATGGTGTTCACCCGTAATTTTTCCTTTTGAAACAAGTTTTTCTATGCTCTCATGAATTCTGGCAACACCCCTATTCACAAATTCATGATTGATATCACGCAAGTAGACTTTATATCCGGCGATGAGAGCAACTTCAGCAATACCATGCCCCATATCACCTGCACCAATGACAGCCAACGTCCTGATATCAGAAATGTTCATTGCAATCTCCTTCTGCCATTTTTTGCGATCGATGAAGAGCTTTTTTTCTTTTTTGACATAAGTTTTTCAAGCTCTTTCGGGTTCATGGTGAAGCTGTGTTTTTCCTCAGGGAATTTCATGCTCTCAACGTCGGATTTATACTGGCTGACTGCCGAAAGGATAACATCGCTAATTTTGGCGTACTGTTTGACGAACTTGGGTGTAAACCTTTCGAAAAGACCGATTATGTCATGGATCACAAGAACCTGCCCGTCGCAGTCGATGCCTGCGCCTATTCCTATCGTAGGTATCGATATTTTTTCCGTGATTATTTTTGCTATGGGTGACGGAATGGCTTCAAGAACTATTGAAAAACAACCGGCGTCTTCAAGAGCTTTGGCGTCTTCTATGAGCGCTTTCGCGGCCTCAAAGCTTTTCCCCTGAACCTTGAACCCGCCGAGCGAAGAAGCCGTCTGCGGAGTCAGACCGATATGCCCCTGTACCGGAATACCCGCCTTGACAATCGCTTCAACAACATGCGCCATCGATCGTCCGCCTTCAAGCTTTATGCCGTCCGCGTGCGCTTCCTTCATCATCCGGTTCGCATTCTCAATCGCTTTTTCGACTGAAACATTATAGGAACCGAAGGGCATGTCTCCTATCACGAGAGCGCTTTTGACCGCGGAAGAAACAGATTTTGTATGGTGAAGCATCTCCTCCATCGTAACCGTAATTGTGTCCCTGTAGCCGAGCACGACCATGCCGAGGGAATCCCCCACGAGAATGGCGTCAATCCCGGCCCTGTCAACAAGAAGGGCGGTAGGATAATCGTATGCTGTAAGCATTGTTATCTTCTTCCCGCTTTTTTTCTTTTCTTTTAAATCCGGCGCAGTCATCTTTTTCTGTTCCATCTTTCTTTCACCTCCATTTATTTTATCTTTTCATTCTTGCATGAAAATCTGAACTATTGTAATCGAATTACGATATATTCGTAAAAATTGTATTTTCTCACAAAGACACTAAGAACACAAAGAATAAATCATTTAATATTAATATGTTAACTTTGTGATCTTTGTGGCTTGGTGTGAGATCCTTACTTTTTACGAGAGCATCAATTACAGTCATATTGTAAATATCACTTCTTGCCGTCTAAAAAAAGGGAATAAATCCATGAAACCCTCATTTACGATAATCGGTTGCGGCAGAGTCGGCATAGCCCTTGCGAAATATCTTGTAAAATACGGATATATTTCCGCCGGACTTGCCAGTAAAAGTCTTGCCTCCGCAAAAAGGGTAGCCAATCTTATAGGCTCCTCCTGTTTCAGCAATATCTTATGGGAAGCCTCAAAAAAAGCCGACATTGTTTTCATAACAACACCGGATGGAGTTATAAAAAGTGTCTGCGACAGTATCTCGGAAATGAACGGCTTCAAATCCGGTTCTGTTGTTCTTCATTGCAGCGGCGCCCTTTCTTCGAAAGAATTAATATCAGCAAAAAACTGCGGGGCATATACCGGATCCATGCATCCCCTGCAAAGCTTTGCCTCAACCGAATACGAATTCAACCCGTTTTCAGGCATAGTAACATCCGTTGAAGGCGACAGGGAGGCCGTCGACGCCGCAAAACATGTTACAGAGGACCTTGGCTCACACTGCGTTACCATAAAAACTGAAGAAAAGATGCTTTACCATGCCTCCGCGGTTGTTGCATCAAATTACCTTGTAACACTTCTTGATCTTTCATTAAACCTAATAAAACTTGCCGGGGTAACCGGTGAGGATGCCTTAAGGGGACTAAAACCCTTAATCGAAGGGACTATTTCGAATGTTGAAAAAATGGGCGTTCAAAACGCGCTGACCGGTCCGATTGCAAGGGGTGATATTCTGACAATTGAAAAGCATCTGTCGGAAATAGGGTCCAAGGCTCCCGGACTTCTTTCCCTTTACAGAACATTAGGCATCCATACGGTTGAAATTGCCAGGTTGAAAGGATCCATTAGTGAAGCCGCCCTGAAGCGTCTCGAGGATCTTTTTAGGGAATAAAGGGTTCGAGGGGTCAGGGATTCAAGTTAAAAACCTTCTTTTTCCCCTGACCTCTGGCTACTGACCCGTTATCCCTTATATTCGATATTCGGCTCACGCCTCGTGCCCCTCGAACCCTCGAATCCTCGACCCCTTGAACCCTTGAACCCTTTGACTAACTTTTCATGCCTGTCTTATATTCTAAATAACTTCAGCGGTGAGCCGGCAAGCTTTTCATTAGCCGCTTTGAGATTATCTTCACCAGATATTACCGCGATTCCGCACCTGTTATTATTTACCACAAGATACCTGCCGGCAGCATCTATCACTTTTTCGCGTGTAACTGAAAGCACACCGCTTTTAAAGCGTCGTCTCAAATCATCCGAAAGATTTACTATTTTTCTGTAAAACGCTTTCCTCGCGGCAGGTCCGGGAGGGTCCGGTCTGTCTGTTTCGGAACATACCTGGAGAATTGCTTCCTTCACGTCCTCTTCGCCGATGTTTTCCGGCCTTATGAAAGCCGGAGCTCCTTCATAAATCTTGAGAGTGTTTACTGTGTGAGGGTCCCTGTACGAAGCATATGAGAAAAGGCCTTCTTCTGAATTGTAAATTGAAAAACCGCCATAAGCTCCCCCCTTCTCACGTATCTCACGGTGCAGGTACATCGATTTCAGCAGCTTGCTGATAACCGCAAGCAGGGGAGCATCTTCATGTTCAAGCCTGACAACATCAAAAACATATGCCACGAAAGATACGGATGTCGAAGTGCTCCATCCTTCTCTCGGCAAATCATCCTCTGTTAAAACATTTCCCAACGAAAACCCGTCACAGCCTTCAGCGGCGAGTCCTTCCCGCAGAGAAAGAGCATGAGGAAGCGCTTCTTTGAGCGCGGTATTATTACCTATAAGAGCCGTTTTAAAATTACTTCTTGTCATGATCTCTGAAGTTATCAGAGAAAGATCCCGTGCGATATTTTCTAAACGCCTTTCGGAGAGATCTTCAGTTAAATTCTTAATATACAGAAGCTGGTAAATTCCATTCCATTTTTCACTCAATGCTGAACTATTTGAAAAATTTCTCGAAGCCAGCGATAGAGCCAGTCTGTGGCCGCCCGGGACCACCATCGATTCAAGCCCTGCTCTGTATTCAATAAGCAGGTTTTTTAAACGGGTCAGGTCGGAAAAATCAAATTTCAACACAAGTTCGCTTATTATATCAAACATCATGCCCGTGTTCCTCGCAAGGCATTTTCCGTTAAATGAAACAAAGGGAACGCACTTTCCGTTCATCCCGAAACCTGTCCGGGCATTTGCCGAAAGTCCTATACCGCCGGTATATGCATCAATACGCCGGGCCATATCGGAATAATCCCTTAAGGATGTGCCCGCTTTCGAGAAAGCGAAACAGAAAAACGGGACAAACGGCATCAGATTGATATCAAGATTCCCTGTTCCGGCGGCTGCTGTGAAATAAAGTATGCCTCCTGTGGTCTGCTCGTAGCAGGAAACAGGGACATCGCCGTATGAAGATGCCTCTTTTATAGACTGCACAGACGGCGGAATATCAGAAAGCGCCAGCGTTGGAAGACAGGAGAGATTTTCTTTATTCCCTTGCATTGCTTCGAGGCTTTTCGAATCATTTTTTATTTTTTCGATACCGGCTTCCGTCAACCCCCTGAACACACTTTCAAGTTCAAGGGTCGCCCTGTCGCTCTCTTTCTGTTCCATCTCCTGATCAGGGACAAGAGTTAAAAGGACCCTGTGCGAATTATTTATAAAATGTTCTCTTATCCTGTTTTCAAAAAGAGGGCCTTTGGACATTTCCTCGCGCAGCCTCTTGAGGTCTGCATCAAAATCGAGAATTCTCGCGGGATCTCCGCCATGTAACCAGCTTCCCGCAAATGAAGTTAAAAGTTTTATTCCATAAGGATACGGCGTATTTGTGACCTCTTTGCGGTGAAACTCTATCTGATGAAGAGCAGATTCAATAAGCTCTTTATCTATTCCCTTTTCTACAAGATCCGAAAGAACGCTGTATATTATCCTATCAATTTCTTCTGCGTCCGATTCTTTTACATCTTTTAAACCGCAGACAAACAGCGTATCCTTGTTTCCCGGATCATAGCCTGCGGAATCGCAAAGAGAAGAACCTAGTCCCGAATCTATGAGGGCTTTTCGAAGCGGAGAAGCTGAATTTCCAAGGAGAATATGCTCAAGAATCACAAGTATAAGAACTTCGAACGAGTCTGTTATGTCTGATGTCAACCACGCAATGCATACCTGGTTTTTTTTGAGAGGATCTTCGCTTTTCGCCAAGGGATAAAAATAACGGCTTTTTCGTGATTCGTTCCATCTCGGATGGGAAGGCACATCAGTTTCTGGATCAATTCGCTCAAAATTCTTAAGAACTTTCTCATTAATAAAAGAAAGGGTATCCCTCAAAGGAAGATTCCCGTATGTATAGAAATAAGAATTGCTTGGATGATAATGCCTTTTATGAAATTTTTTTAAATCATCATACGTAAGCGTCGGAATTACGGCAGGATCTCCTCCGGAATTGAAACTGTATGTTGTAAGGGGATACAGGGCATTTAAAATTGAACGGGACATTACCTGTTCCGGTGAAGACATGGCGCCTTTCATTTCATTATAAACAACGCCCTTGTACACCAGTTTCAGGGCGCCCCTGCTTTTGTCCTCTTCGATTTCGAGGCGATACCCCTCCTGCCTGAAACTCAGTTCGTCAAGAAGCGGATAGAACGCCGCATCAAGATAAACCTCCATAAGATTATAAAAGTCTTTTTGATTCTGTGTGGAAAAAGGATACATAGTCCAGTCGGAAGCGGTAAATGCATTCATGAATGTATTAAGGCTTCTTTTAATCATCGAAAAAAAGGGGTCGCGAACCGGATATTTTTTGGATCCGCACAGGGCGGTATGTTCAAGGATGTGGGCAACTCCGGTTGAATCGGCAGGTACGGTCTTGAAAGCAACTCCGAATGTATTTTCACTGTCATCATTGCTTATGTGCACATGCCTTGCGCCTGTCGCAGAATGCTCAAGTTCATAAAAAAAAGATTTTATCTCTTTAAGAGGTACGACACGCCTCACAATATAACCGGACACGACATCTCCCGCGCGGATACCTTCATTATTACGATCATTTTGTTTATTCATTTAACTCACTGATTTAATGTTTTGTATAATAGACTGAAGGTTATTAGGCTGAAGACTTTTAGCAACTTCAGCCTATCTGCCTTCAGCCTTATTGCTTTTCACTATTCACCATTCACTGTCTTCTAGACCGCGATGTAAACCCCTCTGTTTTTCCTTTTAATCCTGCCGAATTTGTTAAGCCTGAAAATTATGTTGCGGATTTTCTTTTCACCGAAACCGGTTTTGGCCTGAATTTCAGCAAAATCCGCCCCATGTTCAAAGCTTTTGATTGCATCATAAACTACTTCAAAAGCTGTTTTGACAGATCTGCTGTTTCTGACCTTCCCATTACCTGCAACAAAGCGGCCTCCTTTGGGTAAAACAACTGAATTTCTGATTAAAATCTCGAGGTTATCCAGCCTGATTAAAATCTTCTGAATATCTTTTCTGGATGGGATATCATAGTTCATCATAAAAAATTTGACCATTGCATCAAAGCTTATAGATTTCCCTTTTTTCCTGACCATATCCTCCTCCTCGATTATGTTTTGCGCAAATAAAATTTAACTATATGGCATTAAAGAAATTTTTCAGTAAGACAAAACTTCTTGTATATGATATCGATTATGATATAAGTACTATATTAAATAAGTGGATATTATCATGCAAGTTTTTTATGTAAAAAGCAATTAATACAGATGAACTTTAAGCAAAAAACAGCTCAGTTTATTGAAAACATAAAGCAGCTCAAGGGGGAGCCAAATTTTATCGCCTCCGGGATGGCAATAGGAATTTTTATCGGGATAACCCCGACATTCCCTTTTCATACGGTACTTGCATTGGCTCTGGCGTATATCCTGCGGGCAAGCAAAGCTGCGGCCGCTTTAGGTGTCTGGATCGGAAATCCTCTTACCATTCCTTTTATATACATAGGAAGTTATAAGACAGGATCACTGATCCTGGGAAATTCACTTCCTTTTGACGCTAAATATGCAACATTCACAGAGCTGACAAAGCTTGGACTTAATGCAACCCTTGCCTTGGTTACAGGAGGGGTGATAATAGGGATAGTACCGGCTGCGGCAGCATATTTAATAACCAGACGGTTGGTAAAAAAATTCCGATCCAGAAGGAGATTGTCGGCAAAGCTGCAGGATGAATCTGTCTCATGACATCACCAAGAACGCTCCTTGCCGCATTAAATCTTTCACCCAAAAAACAGTTCGGCCAGAATTTTCTCTCCGACCCTTCCACGGCCGAAATGATCGTTTCCCGCTCCTGCATATCGAAAGAAGATATTATTCTTGAGATTGGAGCGGGTCTGGGAGCTCTCACTGTTCCGCTTGCTCTTGCATCTGAAAAAGTGTACGCGGTCGAAAAAGACATAAATCTCCTCCCCATCTTGAAAAATGAGCTTCTTGCGAAACATATCGATAATGTTGATATAATCGGCGAAAATATATTGGAAACCGATATTGAAGGCAGAGCAGCAAGGCATGGCCGTAAAATACTTGTTATCGGGAATCTTCCTTATAATATCTCCTCTCAGGTGCTGATAAGGCTCATTATTCAAAGGCGTTATGTGAGCCGTGCCATACTTATGTTTCAGAAGGAACTTTCGGAAAGGATCTGCGCAAAACCGGGCGGCAAAGATTACGGGAGGATTTCTGTCATGCTTCGGTACTGCTCCTATATAAGTAAAATCGCCGACGTAAAGGCCTCCCTATTTTTTCCTAAACCCGTGATAGATTCCCAGATCATTGAAATAAGGTTCAAGGATAATCCTGATTTTCCGGCTGATGACGAAAAGTTTTTTTTCAGAGTAATCAAGGCCGCTTTCGGAAAAAGACGTAAAACCCTCAGGAACTCCCTTTCAGGAAGCGAGCTTGGGATTGACGCACAAACAGCGGTTTCGGCCTTGAACAACGCCGGAATTGATCCTTCGCGGCGCGCCGAAACCCTTACCGTTGAAGAGTTTGTTAAGCTCAGCAACGCTATTCCAAAAAGCGCCGGGTAGAAAAAGCAGGCAAGAGAGACTTGTAAAGTTCAAGATATTCTCTCGCCGAGCGATTCCAGGAATATTCCACCTGCATGCCGTTTTTCTGAATGCGTCTCCACAAGGGCGGATTGTAATATACGGCCACAGCCTCCCGCAGGGCTCCGAAAAATGCCGATTCATCATAGGAATAGAATTTGAAGCCTGTACCTTCACCTGTCCCATAATCAAACGGATGGACTGTATCCTCCAGTCCCCCGGTACCCCTTACCACGGGGACGGTCCCGTACTTCAAGGCATAGATCTGTGTGAGACCGCAGGGTTCATAGCGGGACGGGTTCAGGAAGATATCGGCCCCTGACAGGATACGATGGGCCAGAGGCTCGTTAAAACCGATGTATGTCTTCATGCGACCGTTGTGGCGTTTTTCAGCCTCCTTAAGCAGCCATTGGATGTGACCGTCACCTGATCCCAAAACAACCAGACCAACACTCATTGCAAAAAGCGCGTCAAGAATTGGAAGCAGGAGATCGAATCCCTTCTGGTTATCTAGTCGGGATATGACTGCCAGCAATGGACGTTCCGCCATACTCCCGTCAAGGTTCATTTCCCGAAGCAGAGCATCTTTGCATGCCTTTTTGCCGCTTATCTCTTCAGGGCCATACTGAGACGGAATATGGGGGTCAGTGGAAGGGTTCCAGAGTCTGTAATCGGCCCCGTTCAAAATTCCCCTGAGAGAGGCCTTTCTGTGACGTAAAATACCATCCATGCCCATGCCATATTCAGGGCGCTGTATCTCCTCGGCATAGGTGGGACTCACGGTGGTGACAGCATCGGAATAAACGATCCCCGACTTAAGCAGGCTGATCATTCCCCAGTATTCCATCCCCTCGGTGTGAAAGAAATCCACCCAGGGAAGCCCTGTGATGTCCCATTTCCACTCCGGAAACAGTCCTTTATAACCGACATTATGAATGGTAAAGACCGAAGATGCGCCCATTTCCCGGAAAGGCCCCTTCAGCAGGGCGGGTATCAGGCCGGTCTGCCAGTCATGACAGTGGATGATGTCGGGCAGGAAGGAAAGTTTCTGAGCCAGAACCAGAACGGCATGAGAAAAGTAGCAGAAACGTTCCATGTTGTCCCCGTAGTCCCGGCTTCCTTCTCCGTATATAGACGGCCGGTCATAAAATGAGGGTCTGTCCACCAGGTATACGGGAACTTCATCCGGAGTTTCTGTTTCAAGGATTCGGCAGGGCAGGATTTCCCGACCCAGGGGAACGTGCAGATCGTTAAAAACGGGCCGGGATTGAAAATCTGCTTCCCGTATAGTCCGGTAAAAGGGGATGGCCAGCCGAACGTTCATCCCCAGCCTCTTCATGGCTCCGGGCAAAGATCCGGTCACATCGGCCAGTCCGCCTGTTTTGGCGAACGGAAAAGCCTCGGATGCCAGAAACAGAATTTTCAGGTCTCTAACGGCCATTTCAGATAAACCCAATCGATTCTGCCGGAAAGATTTTTTTCATCGGAATATCGAGACAAAACAAACCGCAGCCTCCTCATTAGCATACAGGCCCCGCCTTTATCTTCTCCGCCGATTTCTCCTCCCAGACCTCGATAAGATAATCCTTCTGTTCTTCAAATTGACGGGCCTGCTCTTCAACCAGGATCTCTGCTTCCCGGGATGTCATTTCCAGGGTCTGCCGGACAAACGAAGCTACTCTTGCGAAGTACAGGGGGGTCATCATGTCCACTAGTTTGTTCCGGTTCACTGTCCACAGGTGATGGGTAGCGGCCAGTTCATAGAGGATCTTAACCCAGGCTTCGGTGGGGAGATAAAAGTCGGTTGCACACATTTTCGAGGTCTTGGCAATCTGATCAAAACTTGATTCCCTGAAGATCTCCTTCCACAAGGGAGAGAACTGCTGATACCCTGTTTTGAAGAGCTCAACCAGCAGAGGCAAATCGACGTTGACCGGTTCCGGGTCCATGGTTCCCTCAAACCCGAAGGTCTCCAGTGGTTCGCTTCCCCTCACCCCCTTCCAGTATGGTTCATAGCGCTCCATCATGGAGAAGAGGGCGGAGAGTACCTGGCGGAACATAGGGCCAAGGTGCTGACCGGGATCTTTGACATCATGGATTTTTACACCCAGGTTGGACTGGCAGATCTTGAATCCCTGGGTTACGGCGCTTGTGGTCATCCATATGTCGATCCCGAAACGGGCTACGTCCGTCAGCCAGACATCCTGTTCAATATAGAATTTGGCTACGTCCCTGGAAATGGCAAAATCCCCGCCGATGGGCTGCCGGATGCGTTTGCCGTAGAGAGCACGTGTCAGGTTGTAGACGATGTTGTTAGTTATGGTCCCGTCATATTTGTGCCGTACGTATACGGGAGCCACGAACTGGTAGCCCTCTTCCAGGACCGGATGAAGAAGATATTTTACCCAGTCCGCGGTTATGCTCCGGAGGTCCGAATCCACCATGGCGCACACCTTTACCCTGAGCCTTGCGGCTGCCTCGAACACGGACCGTAACGCGGTTCCCTTTCCGCCCGGCCCACGGTAAATGGTGACAATCTTTTCCTGCCATGGCTTGATCTGGAATTCCCTGGCTACCTCCCTTGTATCGTCAGTTGAGCCTCCGTCCGCGATGAGGATGACGCTCTTTTTGTCCTTGTAGTGTTTGGCAAGGCCGTGCGTGACCATCTGGACCACGTGGACTATAGTTGATTCGTTGTTGAAACAGGGAATGCCTATAAGAATGTCCGCAGATTCTATCTCCTCCAATCGCTTGGATGAGTAGGGTCGTAATGCGGTGTCATACACCATGCTTATTCCTCCTTTTTGCACTCACATACCGGGCAGCATCGGGGCCATAACTATTTTTTGTCTGCAGGAATCAGTGACTAGTCAAATGCCATTTCTGTCTTCCAGACTTCCCATACTTTTCCGACAAGGCCTGGTCCCGGCTTAAGTGTCATCTTGCCCGGTTTCCATCCCGAAGGGGTTGCTTCCGTGCCTTTGCTGTTTCTTACCAGCTGAAATGCCTGAATTTGTCTCAGTGACTCGTTTACGTTTCTTCCAACAGGGGGCGTCAATACTTCGAATCCCTGTATTACGCCGTCAGGATCAATGATAAATCTGCCCCTTGTTTCCACACCTGCATCCTCATCATATACGCCGTATACAGAACCCACTTTACCGCCGCCATCCGACAACATTGGAAAGGGAACTCCGCCTGAAACCATTTTTGAAAGTTCGTGATCGTTCCACATTTTATGAACAAACACACTGTCGATACTCATTGAAAGCACTTCGACTCCCAGTTTCTGGAATTCAGGAAATTTTTCAGCAACTGCTGAAATTTCAGTAGCTCAGACGAATGTGAAATCACCTGGATAAAAACATAGAACTACCCATTTGCCCAGATATTCGGATAGTTTAATATTTACAAATTTTCCGCTTAAGTACGCCGGCGCTGAAAAATCAGGCGCTTTTCTTCCTACTTTTATCATTGTCGCAATCTCCTTTGGCTTTTTATTGTCCTTTGTTTCTTCCGGAACAACAGATTCTCCCACCGGCCCGCCGGTTGGACGGGCACACCCGGCTTTGAATTCCTCAGGCATAGGCAAACCTCCTTTTACAATAATAGCAATTAATTTAAAAAACCGTATAACCTTCAAAGAAGCACATATATGTCCAGATTATACGTTCATTTGACTATTATGAAATATGAAAAGATATTTATCTATCTACAATATTGTTCACTATTTATGGTAATATTTTTTGTTTCAATATAGACGGTGATGGAATATGCCCACCGTTCAGTAAGCGGTACGGAATTGACATAGTTTACGCAAGTTTCTTGCCGGCACCCGGTCCGGGCGCCACACTGTAAATTTCTTCTATTTTTAAAATAACAGCACCTTTTGATTTAAGGGGAAACCCTGCCTTATTGCCTAATTCTTCTATCCATTTTGCAGTATCTTCATATCGCTGGCCTGTTGTTTCTATAGCAACTGAACCTTTCAACTGGTATCCTTCATGGCCTTCCCAGAAAGTTATCGCCATTTTCGGGTTGACTTTCAGGTTGGCCAGGGTTTTTTTTAAAAACTGATCCGAGATAAGAATGGTTTCGCTGTCGATGATTTTTTTCGCACCCACGGGGACGGCATTGGGGGTGCCATCCACCGTGGATGTTGCAAGGATTGCGTTAGGTACTTTCTTGAATAATTCAATCATGCGTTCGGTCATTTTTGCCATTTACAGTTTCCTCCTTCTACATCGTGATTTGATTTTATAAGAACTTCCTTTTTTGAACAATGAGTATAGGAAAGTTATAATGGTATGTCAATTAAATGAAACCGACCAAAAAATATGGTAGGAGACCTGAATAGCAACCTTTTGTGCGATAACGATCATGGCACCAGCCATATGGCTTGGTTTATGGTTTTGTTAACAACATAACGCGCCACCTTTCCAATATGATCCGCTTGACCGGAACAGGATTTTCCGATGACAATGGTTCCGGCATTTAAATTTTTCGCCTCTTCGACAAGGGCTTTTCCAATGAACCAGCGATGTTCGAAGCGCTTAAATTCTATATCATCCTGGCTGTATCCGGCCCTCTTAAGGATTTTAATCGCCTGGCAATAAAAATCGTTAATGCATTTTTGATCGCTGGCTTTTATCAGAATGTCAACTTCCTCATCCTGTATCGCCGGTTCAACGGGGCAAAAATCCGAAAGTTTCGGTATAATATGCAAAAAGGTTATCTTGTCGAATTTGCTGCCGGCCTGCACAAAGGAGACATGATCGACAGCTCGCAATGATCCAGGAGAACCGTCGACCGCCACTACAATATTGCGTGACTGAACCTGATTATCCACTATCCATATGGGTATCAATTTTGTACGGGTCAACAATTCACTCGTAACGCTCCCTATCATCATCTCTGCAACATAAGATATGCCGCGGCGACCGACCAGAAGGGCGCATACATTTTCCTTCTCGGCATAGTCCAGAAGATCTTTAGCTACATCATGCCTGCGCTGATTGGTTACCTGATCTATATCTTCAGCTTTTACGCCCAGCCGGATCAGTGTTTCTCTGCACTCAGATAGCAGTTCAAGCGCCGCCGCATGGTTTTTCTTATGAATCATTTCAAGTTTCCCTTTTCCACCGGCTGTTTTCTCGGCTTCTTCGGCCAGGTACAAAGAAATGGTCGGCTGAATATGAATCATGCTATAAGAGATATCATGGAGCGATTGATATAGTTCAGCAGCATATTTTATGGCATGCCTGGAATGGATAGAGCCATCAACTCCAATTAGAACTTTTTTATTCATAAGTACCTCCGTTGTTGTCGATTTCATCCACTATGCTTTCAGCGTCGGTGATGCACAATTTAGACTTGCTGAATATAGACAAAATAGCAGGATTAAATGGATTATTCAATAACGGACAGACTGACCCATGATCAGGAGTTCTTGACGGAAGGAAATCAGCAAATCCCAAAGGCGATATGAAGGCGGCCGGTCCGCCAAGGTTATCACGAACCAGCAGCATACTGCCATCACCAATGGATGATGGCAGGAATAATGGAATTGTTAACCAGCGGCGCTATTCGATCGGGTATCCGGCCTTTTCCCATGCCATCCAGCCGCCGGCCATGTTCTTAATGTTTTTGTATCCCATACGGCAGAGAGTGCAGACAGCCAGGCAACCGCGTCCACCTGACTTGCAGTAACATACTACATTGGCATTCTTGTCGGGAATTTTCTTTTCTATCTCGAACTCCAGCAACCCCCTTGGGATACTCATAGCGCCCGGGATATGTCCCATCTTGAATTCCGTAGGCTCCCGGCAATCCAGAAAAATATATCCGCCTTTGTCAAGTAGGGCCTTTGCCTCGGAAACTGAAACCTCACAGATGTTTTTCTTGGCTTCAGCTACAAGTTCTTTTGCTGTAAGCCCCCCTGAAGCCGCCTGTTTCTGTGTTGTTGCGCAGCCACCAACGACAAGACTAAATCCCAACATCAGCGCGAGTGCAAATATGGCATACCTTTTCATGAAACTTCCTCCTTTTCCGATTAAATATTAAGTTTCCTGCCTGATTTCTTTTATCCCCTCCTGCCTTCATTAAATAACGATTTTGATTTTTTTTCCTTCCCGCAACAGCATTAACATTCAATGTAAGCTAATCAGTTTCACTCTCATTCATTGACCTTTTTTGGAACCATGTCGAGTGGTACGACAACCTTTTTGTTAGCATTCAAATACTCCTGCTTAATATCCTTCTCGAGCAGGAAAAGATCCGCGTTCTCATGACATGAATTACAGGTCTTGTTCTGGGGAGTGTTTTTTCTGATATTATGCGGGGTGCATAATTTCCAGGTTGGGAGTTTGTCAAAATTGGTCAGTCCATTATCCGTATAAAACTTGAAAGACCCCTGGTCAACCGGGATATGGCGAAGTGTGACGAATTTTTCAGGTCTCTTTTGCGATTTCAAAGGGTTCAGACCTATTTTGAATTCAAGGGTGGAAGCCTTGGTCTTGAAAAATTTATATCCCAGTTTATCTTTTCCCACATGACAGGCATAGCAGTTCTTGTAAGGCATGGAATGGCAGACATTACAGCTTACGCGGTCTTTATGGATCTGGTGCTGCTTGGCATTATTTGATTTTTCATCGTTGATATTTTTGTGGCAGTCAATGCATTTGGGGCCGTTTTCCACTTCATATCTATTGGCATATTCCTTACCGTCTCCATGCATCTCTTCCGCCTTGTGGCACTTGGTGCATTTGAAATATTTCTCTTTGTGAATATCCGGGGGAATACCCTTGTTCTTACCAAAATATTCCTTTTCGATACGACTTCCATGACAGGCAGTGCATACTTTGTTCATCGGGGGATTTTTCTGGAACAGGTGTCCTTCTAATAAACCCCCTCCAACCGATTCGGGTCGGCTTATGTGGCATTGCCCGCAGCTGCTGTGGCAGGAGGAGCAATGTGTCTCTCTGGATTCATTTACCTTCGAATAAACCGCCTTATCTTCATTCGCCCTCATATCTATTATTTTCTTGAATGGAGACAGGCTTACGTGAAGGCTTGTCTTGCTGTTTTTTGAATTTTCATCATGACAGGATCCGCAGGCTTCTGAAGGGTCGGGATAGGATGGGTCCTTGACCACTCCATCATGGGCCTTTTGCCAGTCAGGTTCGTTCGGGTTACCACCGTGGCACTCATGACAGCCAAGTTCACCGTGGTTTTCATCTTCAGCTATTGAGCTGTCCACAAAGATCTTTTCGTGCGGAGCCAACTGCTCCACCTCACCGCCTCACCCTTCTCCTTCGGTTTCCGCGGAGGCTCCCGGTTTGCCTTTATCGGCTTTGGTAATTTCTCTTGTAATCTCTATGAGCTTTTTAGCGTTTGTATGGCATGTGAAACAATGATTCTCTTTTTCGGCCAGACGTGCTGTCGAACTGCTCCCAAATAAAACAAGTAAAACGATAAAGAACCCTGCTATGTATAAGCTAAATTTCAAATGCCTCATGGTCTCTCTCCTTTAAGCTCTTGTCTCACTCCTTGTGGATATATATTTAACCACATCAATGAAAAAGGGATTTGAAGATTTTCCCGTATAGCCGGGTACACGAATAAAATAAAACCAACAGTCTCAATGATGATTTAAAACTCTTACTTACAAAAAGTCAGGGTTTATAACTTCCAATCCAACGGTAGCCCTGCCATAAGAAAAACCCTTGCGGTATGAACAGTATTTGAGGCAAATTTTAGATTATTATTCCTTTCCTTGGGAGCAGCAAATCGCATGCCAAGTCCGGCGCTACGCTTGAATAAATATAACTATATGATTTTAAAAGATAATATATTTGAATAGACCTGCTGTTGATCTTGTACAAGATAGGAACTTTTGGAAATAGGCGTGCAAAATGCACGACTAACGGGGTTTGCTTCTGCCATCTTTTCCCGGGATTTCGATGCTCAGCGCCCTTAGCTTGCGGTACAGAGTGCTCGGATCGATCCCCAGTTCCCTGGCCGCCTGCCGGCGATTACCATTACAGCGATTCAGAGTTTGGCTTATCATCTCTTTTTCAAGGGCAGCAATGCTCATTGGGCGCGAGATAACAGAATCGTTCCGGCCTGCCGTCCGCAACTCAGGCGGCAGGTGGTTCAGCTCTATGATACTCCCGTGGCACAGAACAAATGCCTGCTCGATGATGTTTTCCAGTTCGCGGCAATTGCCCGGAAAATCATGGCTCATGAGCCGTGCCATGACCTTTTCAGATATCCCGGCAATATCTTTACCCTGAAGCCTGTTGAATTTTGCAATCAAATGATCGGTCAACAGTGGGATATCCTCACGGCGCTGTTTCAGGCTTGGAAGCTCTAGCAGAATTACCCGGATTCGGTAGAACAGATCCTCTCGGAATGCACCGCATCGAACCTGTTCCGCCAGGCTCTTGTTGGTTGCGGCTACCACGCGTACATCAACGGGAATAGGATCCAAGGATCCCAATGGCTCAATGTTACGTTCCTGCAGCACTCTCAGGAGCCGCACCTGCAACGCCGGTGAAATATCTCCTATCTCATCCAGAAAGAGGGTCCCGCCATCGGCCAGGGCAAAACGGCCTGCTTTGTCGCGCTTGGCGTCGGTAAATGCTCCGGCTTTGTGCCCGAAAAGCTCGTTTTCCAGAAGCGTGTCCGGCAGAGCGGCACAATTAACGGCCACAAACCGCTTCCTGCGGCGGGGCGAGAGGTTGTGGATGGCCCTGGCAAAAAGTTCCTTGCCGGTTCCGCTCGGGCCTTCTATCAGAACCGTGCTGCTGGACTCGGCAATCTGGGGAAGGATTTCGAAAAGCCGCATCATGGCATCGCTGCGTCCGACAATGTCCTGGAAGGTGTAACGACCCTGCAACTCTTTCTGGAGTTGCTTGACCTGACTTAAGTCCTGAAAGGTTTCCACGCCACCAATGACCCGGCTTTGTTGTCCATCTTTCAAAATGGCGGTGGAAAGCCGGATGGGAACCTGCTGTCCCTGCCGGTTGACAATGTGGGCCGTGGCATTGACCACTGGTTTGCCCGTATCGAAGGTGCGTCGTAACGCACAGTCTTTTTCGCATATATTGGCATGAAACACTTCGAAGCAGAACCGGCCTATGGCTTCACGACCGGCCACTCCTGTAATGCGCTCAGCGGCTCGGTTGAAGGCTGTAATACGCCAATCACAGTCCACTGTGAATACTCCCTCATTGATCGAATTGAGAATAACATCTCTGCTGTAATCACCGGCAATTGACCCCATGGGAATCTCCAATTCATATAATCGTGCATTATGCATACACAATATGGCAGATAGTGTTGTAAATTGCAATATTAATGTCGATGATCAAACTGATCTATGGTGAAATATTGACTGGTCGCTTATATGAGGGATGCTCGCCGATTAGATTGCCAGCTTGCTACATGGATTATTGTAAAGATCTCTATAATCATAATCTTTATATGCCATTGTTTCATTTTTGTATTTAATTTGATTTGATAAAGACTTTCATTTTGAAAAGAGAATACAGGTTGGTGATATGTTAATAAAATGGGAAACGATATTTTAACGGGTCTCTTTTGTCATGGGTTTGAGCATACCAGGCATGGAAAAGCGCGCATCGTCCAACTGTTCGCAAAAATAGGCATGAATTATCTCATCCAGCTCGCCGACAACTCCGCTGATTAATCCGATCTTTTTGCTTTCAATAAACCTGAACAGTGTTTCACTTATAGCCGCGCAGATGACTCGATTGACTTCGAGCCGGCAAAGTAATTCTACCCGTTCAAACAGGGACATCATTTCGAGAGACAACTCCCGGCGCGCCAACTCCTGTCCTTCTTCAAAATCCATGACAATCAAGAGGTTACTGGTATCAAGCACCGGTGCCACACGGGAGTTAAATACTGGAATAGCTATCCTTTCCATATGGGAATCGCAATTTGAGGATCAGCTTGGGGCCAAAGTGAGCAAGAATGGGCATGCCCCGCCTCACAAGAGTTCAAATGGTGATCACTGCACCCGCAGAGGGATGCCATTTCAGAAACTATATCGGCTTCGGCCAGATGCCACCACAATAGGTTGATGTGCGGATCTGGCGCTTGACCGTTTTTTAAAGTTTCTGGATCAAGTCTTGAATCAAATAGAATTTTTTCCCTTTCTTCAGGCTCTGGCATCCATTGAGTATATTGCTTGATCGAATCATCGGCAAACACAAGGCTCGCGCTGAGAGTCCGGCTTTGAGCGCAAGGCCGCGACTCAATGTTGCCGTCAGTTTTTTGAACATGCTCAAATCCAGGCAGATGGCTCATTCGAAACCAGACAGGGGGTCTTCTAACGTAAAAGGCATAAAGACATGCCAGACTGTTAAACAGCGGGTAGCCGATCGTCCACCCGGCAACGCTGCGCAGTAAATCGCCTTCAACAAACGTCGGGTCGCAGGAGTGAAGAGCGCTTTCATAATATTCTGAGCTGACCAGCCGGATGGTGTCCAGGCTTTCAAAAGTAAACGCCGCCACCTTACCCCATGCATCGGCTGAAACCAACATACTGCCGATGTTGAAAAAAGATGGAGGTATTTCAGGCCTGGCTTCGTAAACAGGAGTGTTGGTCCGATCAAAATAAGAACTTTTCACGATCTCCTGTTCGGCCCGGGAATAGCTTGCAAACGCGGCACTTTGAGGGCAGGGAAAGCATTTGACCGTAAAAAAGCCCTGATGCATATTATGGGGGCCCTCGACCAGTTCCGTAGTATGCTCGAGAACCAGCCCATAAGGCCCCGGTTGTCCGGATATCCAAAGATACCACTCCGGCCGGTTTCCCCAGACCTGGCTCACCCCGGTAACCCCGGACAATCCTTTCACCGTTTCAGCCCAGGACGCCCGAACCATCATGTTATCCATCAGGGTGCGGAAAAAATGTTCCCTATCCAGAGCCGTATCCTCCCTTTTTCAGAAAGAGATCCTTCACGATGTCGTTCTTTTCCCTTCCTTCTACCGGGATTCCCTCTTTTCGGGCAGCGTCCAGCAGGATATCGTCCGGGTAAGCCAGGGTCAATGCGTAGCTCGACTCATAATTCGAAAAAAAAGCTTCGAAATCCGCTTCTGCCCTGGCTTCCCTTACCCCTGCCAGGAAGCCGGCGATAGTTTTGCCTGCCTGCTCCGAGAAAAAACGGGTAAAAAAATCTCTCCTGCTGTTATACATTATGTCACTTTTCCGATCGCCTGCTCAGCGGCCACCCCTCAAAGAAATCCATCTGGATTATGATGACCGAAAGAAACAGGAATATCCACACCAGGGGCGTATCGCCGGGCTGGGCAAACCCCGGAACCTTAGCCAGAACAAGTGTGGCAAGGGACGAGTAGTAAAAGGCATAGAAAAGCATGCCACCCGCAATTGCAATCACGGTGCGCACCACCCCGCGGACCCAAATCCCGCCAACATTCGGGAAATTGTTAAAATAATACTTCAAAATGAACGCCGCCAGAATGAAGAAACCCGCAATCTCACCGGTGTGAATGTAGCGGAAATCAGGGCCGTCAGTATATTGTCCGCCGACAAACGGCTCGTTCCAGATACTGTTCATAATCCGGGTCAGGATGTAAACGAGGAGGATGCCGAGAAGAACCGACGCAATGAAGACAACGATCCCCTTCCAGAAGTTTCCATCTCCCTCACGGCCTATCTGTTTGAAGGGTTGGCCTTCCCACAGAAAATCGAAGGAGATCAGCCAGAAGATGATGCACAAAACCAGCCCAAGACTGAAGAAGGCACTTCCGGTGCCGGCAAATTCATCCCACCATGGAGCAACCCCAGCCTTGGTCTGGGCCGGATAGAAGAGAGAACAGACGTGCGGATGGAAGAGAATCGAAAAGATAATGGTCGAAAAAAAGAAAACCGCAAAGAACCTGGACCACGCAGCTGTCCCGCGCTCTGCCCCCTGCCATGGCCAATTGCCGAACCCGCTCCTCCAGAACAGGGTCATCCAAATAAACGCGGTCAGGAAATACACGATGGCCGTACAGGCGTTTTCCCTGGCAACAAAGAATTCGGCTCCAATGCCCCCGCTGGCAATGATGGACTGGGGGCTGAAGTAGGCCACGCCGAATTTACCGATAAACCCCCAGAAGACGACATAAAATATTAACAGCATGAGAACAACCGCCGTAACCGTAAGAAAGACTCCTCTTCCCACAAGAGACTGAGAGGTATTTCTTGCCGGAAATGGATAAAAGTCAGCGATGTCGGCAATAATCAGGATAGCGGCAACCAGTGTTACCACAAGCGCAAATCCATACATGGGTGTGTATAGCTTCAGAACCGCGCTTGGATTCATGAAAATGTACCAGAGCACCCAAACGATCCCGAACACGACCACAATGTTAAGCAATCCTAATAAATAATTGAATTTCTTATCCACATTTTTTATCTTTTCCATAGCGTCTCCGTGCTAAACTGTAATTGAAAGGACAGGGGCGATCCGTTTCCGATAGATGACCGCCCCGGTCCTGGTCAACTAAAAGGTCACTGTATCGCCATTGGTTAGGAAAACGTTGGTGGCTTTGGCCACCGTTGACGTTTTCTTGTAGCTCTTGTACTTGTCAGTTCCCTTGACAATTGGAACTCCGGCCTCGGTCGCCTTTTCGGCCCAGACCCATCCGGTGCAGTGGTTGCAGGCTACCTTTTTCAGGCCGAAGGCCTTGACGCCTTTGATAATGTCATCAAACTTTGGCTCCCATGTTTCAAAGAGGCTGATGTGAAGCCCGCCATAGCAGCCATAGGGCTGATAGCCTTCAATGTTATTCTTTGCCCAGGACAGAAGCGACAGAACGCCCGGATGGCAGCAGCCGGTGACGGTTACAATGCCCTTGTCCTTCACGTTGAAATAAAGGATGTTTTCTCCTTTTACCCTCAGCAGAATAGGAACATCAAACATCCGCAGCGCCACACCAGGCATCAGTGGATAGATTCCTGTCCCCTTCTCGCCATCCGGATCGCAGAGCACTAGCTTACCCTTGTGAGGAAAGTCGTTCTTGCAGATCATGACATCCTTTCCCTCTTTGTTTTTCGCGGTGAGCTTACCGCCCTTGATGAGCTTCATGTCTTCGGGGTAATAGGTCTTGGGAACGTACATGGTTATGTCCTGTTTGTGCTTGAGAGTAGATTCAATCCCCCAGAGATGGTCAAGATGCCAGTGGGAGAGAACCATAAACTCAATTTCGCCGCTCTTGAGCATGGCCGGAATCTTGTTCATCTCCCAGATGTAGTCCATCCACTGGTTGTTCCAGCCGGTATCGAGTAGAAATTTTCTCTCCTTGCCGTCGAGCTGGGTGACCGTGACCAGCGCCGCATATCCGCCGGCATTGTCCCATGCCCAGGGAATGGTGTACTGGTTGGTCATACCGCCGCCGTAATCAGTCATGTCCTTTTTAAATTGGTCATTATTGAACCAGCTGGTTTCCGTGAGCACATCGACCTTAAGGCTCTTGATTTCACCCATGTTCACCTTGCCGGCCGCATTTGCCTTCGGCAGCAGGGCTCCGGTGGTTCCTGAAGCCGCCGCCATAGCTCCAGTAGCCGCTAATGATTTCAAAAAATCTCTGCGCTTCATAGTTTCCTCCTTGTTGAATTATACTGAATAGTTTTCTATCCCTCCCCTTAAATTACTGAGTCCTCCTTTCTATGTTTGCCTGTGAGTTAATAACCGCGATGGGACTCGGAATGATCCCATATATTTGTTTTTGAAAGTCAAATTTTAATTATTCATAAGCAAATAAGTTGCCAATCATAAAGAAGCCGCATGTAAATATATTAAACTATCTGATTTTTAAGACTATATATGTTATTTGATCAGAGAAGTGTTAAATCGGATTCACAATCAAACGGAACTGAATAAACCCGATTTTCGGAAGATATGGTACAGTTTGTTCCCATTTTTTAGGATAATCCTTTGGAAATGGATCAGAAAGGAACTGCAAATTGCCGGCACATGCAGCCTTAAAGAATCTTAACAGATTGTAATCTATAGTTAATATTGATATCAGATCAAAAGAATTGGCCAACAATTGCCTTGACAGGACGAGTTTGCGCTGTTAAAATTTAACATGATTGAAGCTCCCCGCAGCAAGCTACGGGGAATCTTCACCGTAGGGAATAGTATCTTTTTATAATTCGCTCGCTAACCCCGCAGCAAGCTGCGAGGAATGCGCTCGCTTTTTCGGTTCAAACGATCTTTTACCTTCTCTCATAACAAGATCCGCCGTTCCCGCACAGGATAGAATCCTTAAAACAGCGGATCACCCACTTGATGCCCGCTTTCGCCGGCATAAGAGTAGTTTTCTACGTAAACCGCTCAGATTGGGTCAATAGTCTCCTAATCTGAATCGATATATTGGGGTGCTTTCTGTCTGATACGCATCAAATAATTTTAGACAGTATTACGGATGGGGTCTTCACTGTCGATCTCAATCTGACTATAACCTCGTTCAACCGCGCTGCGGAACAAATAACCGGGATTCCCAGATCCGAAGCTATCGGCAAGCCATGCTTCGAGGTTTTCAGAGCCAATATCTGTGAAAGCGGGTGCATGTTGCGCCGAACCATGGAAACGGCAAATCCGATATTTAACATCCCGGTTCACATTTACCGTGCAGATAAAAAACAAATCCCGATAAGTGTGACCACCGCCATCCTGCGCAACACTGATGGCCAGGTTGAAGGCGTAGTAGAGACCTTCCGGGACTTGAGCACAGTCCACAGCCTTAGGAAGGCCCTTCAAAAACAACATCAGTTCGAAGACATTGTCAGTAAAAATCCAGCCATGCTCTCCATCTTTTCAGTCCTGCCTCAGATCGCCCAAAGCCAGAGCACTGTATTAATTCAAGGGCCCAGTGGAACAGGAAAAGAATTGATCGCCCGGGCCCTCCATCACCACAGCCGGAGCTCGTCCGGGCCATTTGTTGCCGTCAACTGCGGCGCCCTCCCCGATACTCTTATCGAATCGGAACTCTTCGGCTACAAGGCAGGGGCCTTCACCGATGCAAAAAAAGACAAGCCAGGCCGATTTACCCTTGCCCATGGCGGCACCATCTTTCTGGACGAAATCGGAGACTTTTCTCCTTCTGTTCAAATCAGCCTGCTCCGGGTTTTGGAAGAAAAGGCCTACGAACCTTTGGGAGCCACCGCGAAGCAATTCACTGATGCCAGAGTAATTGCTGCCACCCACCGTGACCTGGTACAAATGGTCAGGGAAAATCGCTTCAGGGAAGATCTTTTTTTTCGCATCAACGTCATCCGGTTGACACTGCCGTCACTCAAGGAACGAAAGGAAGATATTCCCCTGCTTGTGGATCACTTCATCGAGCATTTCAACCATCAGCGTGGAAAGCAGATCCTCGGCGCAACCCAGGAAGCGATGGGCGCCCTGATGCTTTATGACTGGCCTGGCAACATCCGCGAACTTGAAAACGCCATCGAGCATGCTGTTGTCCTTTGCCGGGATGAGCTTATCCACGCAATGGACCTGCCTTCTCATCTAAACCCCGAGCGAGGAAAGGTTCAGGTGCAGGCAGGATTGGAACTGAAGGAGATCGAAAAGCGTGCAATCCTCGCCACACTTGAAAAAAATGACTGGAAAAAGGTAATAACCGCGCGGGATCTGGGTATAGACAAAAACACCCTGCGGCGTAAAATCCGGCGCCATGGAATCACAGCCCCAAACCATCGGCCGTAACAATTGAGATTGCGGGTTTTTTTTTGGTAAAACTCCTACATGTTTTCTGCGGCTGTGACCGTCCTGTCACCCAGGATATTGACATAACCTCCCATCTCGTTATCGTACCATCCATATATGACTGCCTGCGTAACCGGTATTCTTATAATCTTCTCCTTGAGGGAAGAGATAATATCTTTTTCAAGACCCGGCACCTTTTCCAGATCGAATGTAACCTCGGCGGTACGGGTATGGGTTTCATGTCCTTCTATCAGGGCCGCGACACCGGGCATCCCGATAATGTCACAGGATACATTCTGTTTGTCCGAATAAACGAGATATCCTTTGGGATCCTCGGCGGCAGCCTGCCTGTAGATTTCTTTTATCAGTTCCCTTCTTATCGACTCACCTGATATCTCCTCCTGAAGATTGAGAACAAGAATTATAAGAGATCCTGTGCTTGTTGGAATTCTCACCGATTCGGCAATAAATCCTATCTGTTTCATCTCGGGAATCACAAGCCTTAATGCATTGGCAGCGCCTGTCGTAGTCAGAATAATATTGTTCATAACGCTACGGTTTTTCCTTAAATCTTTTGCCCCTGTTTTAGGGAGGCGGTCGAGAACTTCCTGGGAGCCGGTAACCGCGTGAACTGTCGCCATGGAAGCAGACAGTATCCTCTTTGAACCAAAATAATTGATTATCGGTTTTATCATGTGCGCAAGGCACGTGGTCGTACATGACGCTCCCGATACTATTTTGTGTCGCCTCGGGTCATAATCATTGGCGTTTATTCCCATGACAGTCGTTACAACATCGTCCGGCATGGCTTTCCCCTTGTCGGCTATCTTAAAAGGTGCGGAAACTATTACTTTATCTGCCCCCGACTCAAGATGCCCCCGCACAGAGCCCTTTGGATGATCTGGAGCAAGAGTGGGGTCAAGGAACTGCCCCGTAGTCTCAACTACCAGTTTTACGCCCTGATCACTCCATCTTATTTTTGCCGGATTACGTGAAGTCCGTAAAAATCTGATTTTTATCCCGTCAGCAATAAAAGTCCCGCTTTTTTCATCGATATCGTTTACAACCGAAGAGGCCTTCTGTCCGTATAAAAATTGATGAAGGTTCCCGTATGTTGAATCCGTTTCAAGGTAATGTGCTATGTCAGATATCGATGTTCCGGCTTCGCGTCCAATGTTTACTACGATTTCATCGAAAAATTTCCGCCCGATATGATGCCATGCCGTAAGTTTTCCGATTCTTCCAAAACCGTTTAATCCAAGCTTAAAACCCTTTCCCTTGTTTCTGGAATCCATCTCTCCTCTCCTTACACGTTTTCTTCAATTTTAATAAGACCCTTATAAATCGAGCCTTCCTGGCCGTCGATACTTATATAATCACCGGAGCCAAGCATCACCTCCCCGAAAAGACTTGTCTTTGCACTCTCGTCGCAGACAAGATTTCCGCAGCCAACAACGCATGTCTTTCCAAGCCTGTGGGCAACAACGGCCGCATGTGATGTCAACCCTCCACGCCCGGTCAGCAGGCCGTCGGCTGCATATATCTCCCTTATATCATCCGGCACGGTATCACTTCTAATGAGAATGAGCGACGTCTCAGGCTCCCTGAACCTCCAGCTGTTAATCTCCTCAAGGCTGAAAACAATGCGGCCGCTCATTGCGCCACCGCTCACACCAATTCCGTGCCCCAAGAATATCCCCTCCCGGGATCCTTCAAAATGAAATGCAAGGGCTTTCTTTCTTTGCCTCATTGCCATGTCTCTTGTCTGTAGCAGATAGAGCTGATTCCTTGAAGGTCCCTCAAATGTGAATTCTATCTCCTGGGGACTCCATCCTTTTTCATATAACAGATCTTTTGACCAGTCTCTGAGTGCAGTGTAAATATCAGGGAAATGAGTTTCAAGAGTTATGTCCGTTTCTCTTTTTTCAATCTCCTGCTGGAAAACTGAAATCGGGAGCGTCTTTACAAGTCCCGAAACAACATCTTCTCCCTGGTTTTCGATTGTAAAATCGCCCCAAAGTCTCAGGGTATCCCCGGACCATCTCGGATTATGAGTAAAGAATACGCCGGTTCCCGATTGTTTTGAAATATTCCCAAAAACCATCGTCTGGATAGTAACCGCCGTACCCCAGTCATCCGAGATTCCCATGATCTTCCTGTACGCCTTGGCCTTGGAAGATTCCCATGAATCGAAAACCTTGTTTATTATCACCCTGAGCTGTTCAAAAGGAGCGTTCTGAATTTCGATTCCCGAATCTCTGATAAGATCTCTGTATAAAAATGCCACTTCCCTCATCTGCTCACCTGTGAAATACCTCTTATAAGGAACTCCCTTCATCTGCTTGAAGTCACCTATTATCGCATCGAACAGATCCCTTTCAAGGTCAAAGGCCATCCCATATCCCTGAAGGAAACGCCTGTAATTATCCCATGTAAACCATGCATTACCGGTCTTTGCGGCTATCCCTTCAGCTATTTCTTCGTTTATACCGACATTTAAGAAAGAGTCCATCATCCCGGGCTGGGAAATCGAAGAACCGCTTCTCACTGAAAGGAGCAGTGGATTGGAAGGATCCCCGAATTTTTTTCCTGTTATTTTTTCAAGGTAAAGAATATTATACTCAAGCTGTTCCTTAAAGTTCTGCTCTGCCGGAGGGTAACTGTCTATTATCTCCCTGCATCTGAAGACCTCGGTTGTTATTATAAAACCAGGAGGAATAGGAAGGCCGAGCTTTTTGAGCTTGACCATGTTGAGCCCTTTATTACCGAGATAAATAATACCCGAAACCTTCCCTTTGGCTTCGTCGATGGGAGTCATGGCGATATGCGGATCATAGTTTAAAAGAAGGCGAAGCCTGTATTTGCTCAGCCTTTCAGACTGATCGAAAAGGATTCTCAGAATTCTGCTTAAAAAAAGGTCGAGCTGCTGAAGTCCAAGCGAAAGGGCTATTCTCTCCCTGAAAAAGACTTCGGATATTCTGTGCTTCAGTTTTTCGGGATCTGGAACACCTTCTTCCCGGGGAAGATATTTTGGTAAAATCTCTTCCGTTTTCAGCCTGGAAAGAATGCGGTTTAAATTCCGCTCGTGAATATTGTTGTAATAATCATTTATAATGTTTTTTACGGCTTGGGCAAATCCCTTAAAAATATCGAGATACTGTGTGAAAGTAAATCCTTTCACTTCCAAAGAATGCAAAAGAAAATCGAGCTGTCTTTCAAGTTCAAATGATGAGATGCCGTCCAGCTTCAGTGCCTTTTCAAAGAGCCTTAACCTGTCATAAATCTGATAGAATGTCGCTTTGGTTATAAGTGTCAGATCAATTTTCTCGATAAGCTCTTCAAAAAGTACATTGATAAGAGATTCTAGGCGGAATACCAGCCCCAGGGCATCAAATTTATTTTCATGGTAACTTCCGTACATGGACGGGATATTCAGCGCGATATGCCTCTTCTTGTATATATCCTCCCTTGCCTCATAAGAACTGGAAGACAATATAAGCCTTTTTAAAGAGTCAAGGCAATCAAGTAGTTTAAAGAGCTTCTTTTTTGAATCAGGTTCGTCAAGGGCGTCTTTTATCACGCCAATCCCTGGAAATGCATGTGATTCCAGCTGGGCAAGGTAATTATCCATTTCGATAAAATCGAGATTATACTTGTGATGGAGCAGCTGATAAAAAACAATGGCAGATTTTACCCTCTCCTTATCCCTTTCGGACACCTCATCAACATTTTCAAGAAGCCTGCCCAGTCTCTCCTCTTTTATTCCGAGAAGATCGCCGGGTATGACAACACCCTTCTCTTCAAGCTTTGAAAACGCCTTGAAAAGACCGTTAATATACTCTCCCGTTGATTCAATCTGGTTGTATATGGTGGGAGGAACATAGGGCTCAATAAACTTCTTGTCTCTTGTTTTCCAGAAATTTAAGGTTGCCTCCATGAAAGAGATCGTTCTGTTGCTGCTTTCGACATGACTTTGTTTCCTTAAACAATGGACAAGGACATCTTTTCTCGATGTTATTTCATCGAGCATGGTCGAGATGTCTCTTAATCTTCCCTCAGCGCCTATATCATTAAAATATACTGGGAATAGTCTCGCAAGCTGCTTGGTAAGGTTGTAAACAGGCCCGATATCGCTGTTTAAAAAACGTGTAATATCCCTTGGAAACAGGTCTGTATCCCTTATGAACACACCGCAAAGCGCCAGGTTCACCACAAGCGCTGAAAGAAGCCCTGTTGACCATTTAGGCTTAAGCTCAATAATTTCAAGCCACGTCCTTATATTTTGAATATGGGCTCTGTTAACTCTTATCTGCCAGTCATTCCCAACACCTTTTATCATGGGAGTCTGAAAACCAAGCGCCATTACGGAATCCAGGAAATAATTTACAAGCTCAATATCGCCGGTCTTATAAACACCCTTTCCCATGTTAAGAACGCAGTTTAAGGCAGTCTCAGGATATCTGTCCGTCCGCTCTTTGAGCACCGTAAAGGTCTGCCTTATGAGCTCTTGAACATTACGATAATTTTCATGGGCTATGATCCATTCAAGAGTTTTGCTTATCTCCGCAAGGACCTCCTCATGTATCATGGAAAGTCCCGATATGTTCATCAAATGGAGGAGAAAAAGGAGTTTGTACTGATATCCCTTGCTGCTCCCTGCCTCAGACTCAAGAAGTTTCTGCGGCATTTCCCTGTAATCTTCTATGAATTGCCTGTAGCCTGGAAACTCGAGCAGCTCGGCGGTCGATTTTCCGGAATCTGTTTCCGTGCGGGAGGCAATTTTTTCAAGCCTTCTCTGATAATTTTTAATCTGCCTGTGGGATATATCTCTCGTAAGTTCATCTATCGTTTTCAAGCTTCTTATCTCGCTTGCCTCTTTCTGAAACCAGGATATGGGATCAGGCACGCTCAGCCAGTATGAATAAGTATATTTAAAATATTTAATAAAGAGCGAATTGAGGGCATCGTAACTGAACGAATCTTTCGGCTGGATTTCTGTAAGATCTCTTGCAAGTTTCTTGATCTGGTAGAAGCTTTTCACAAAAAGATAGAAATGCTCGTCTTTGAAATCCCTTATGCGGATAAAGGTTGTATCTAAAACCGGCAGGAATCTTACAAGATTAACGCCTGATTCCTTTATTATCTTATTCAGGAATAAAAGCAGGTTATCAACAGCATCCGCCTTGATATTCCTGTCGGCGGCAGATTCGACAACACTGATGAAGATATCAATAAATATCTCGGCTGCCTTCGGACCTCTTGGATGATTGTATATGAAATGAAAATAATCGAGGCTGTAACTTCTTGCTTCTTTAACTATAAACTGCCAGTTTTTGTAAGGATGAGAGAGCTCTTTTAAGAAAGTGTTCAGACCTTCCATAAGCCCCTGGTACCTTGAAAAAACCTCTTCAAGCACCGAATATTTTGAGTCAACGGCAACATCAACATAATAGTTTGCCAGATTGACCTCAAGGGCTTTGGATTTGATCATAACCCGAAAAGACTCCTTTAGGACTTAGAAGTTCGGAGATCGTGGATAGTCGTTCGTTATTCGTGGTTAGTGGTTCGTTAATCGTGATTCGTGGTTCGATCCACGATCCACTATTCACTGTTCACTATTCACTGTTTTCTCATCTTGCCAGTGCCATCAGCCTGTAAACCAGCATCCCGGCAAGCCATGCAACATCTTCCGGGGATAAAATATCACCGATTGTATCATAAAACAATATATTTGCTTCAGGCGAAAACTCCTCATCCCCTTCCCAGAGAATAACCTGCAATGAAACATGCGGAAAGATGCTGAATTCGAAACCGGCATTTCCCGCATCAATTGCCTTTCCGTTTAAACTTTTTGCGGCTTTTGCAAATAAGCCGGCCTCTTTCCCGAAGGTTTTTTTGAACGGATCTACCGCTCTTTTGACAAAAGCGGCATAATAAAAGGCTGCGCCCGGAATTTCACGGAAGGATATCCATCTGCCGGATGATTTTTTTTTACCTTTTGCGGCAAGATAATGAAGTATAAGAACCTGCTCCTGAAGAGGCACATCCTTTTTTTCAGATGATTCGTCTTCGAATTCAAATCCCGGCCAGGCGACGATAAAGCTCCTGTTTAAAAAAGGAATTTTAAGTTTGTTCTTCTCTATCAGTCTGTATCCCGACCTTCCTGCTATCTCGTCCAAAGGCTCAATGGAAAGCTCTTTAACAGCTATTTTTTTTGCATTAATATAATCGTCTACACGCGCCATGATAATATCTCCCCGCACCGTCAATTTCAAATTTGAAATCTGAGATTTCAAATTATCTTGCCGGTTATGATAACAAAAAAGCCTCTCCCGGTAAAGGGAGAGGCTTTTTTTCTTCGTTTTACAATAAAAAAATCAGACCTCAAGCCATGAATCGGAGTAAAGTGTCTTGCCAAGGATTACACTGGCTGTCTTTGCATATTCCTGCATTTCTTTTGAAAGAGAACTTATCTCCGGGTCATTTCCGTCCATTATCGAGTATATCAGATCGACTATATCAGGACGTTTACCTTTTGCTATCTCGGTCAGCTTTTCATCCAGAGGATCCGAAATAACCGAATACATGCCCTTTTTCTGGAGCATAACCATATAAGTCTGATTCAGGATCGGGCGGAGGTGGACAGGCGGACCATTTGAAATATTTGACAGTCCGCAGGTGCTCTTGGCACCCGGAGCTATATCCTGAACCATTCCCTGGAACTCCATAAGGCTTATAAGCTGGGGCTGCTGGATATTTACCGGTGTTACGATTCCGTCAACCCAGATCTTCTCATTCGAGATACCGGCCTCGTTTGCCGCGTAAACAAGCTCAACGCAAAGGGCGGCGCGTTCATTCTCATCACGCGGCAAACCTTCCGGCCCCCACATGAGGGCTATAAAATCCGCGTTGTATTTCGCGGCAATAGGAATCATCTTCTCATAGCGCTCGGGACGGCACATGATGGAATTGATAAGCGGTGGCAGCTTGCAGACTTTCAAAGCCGCTTCAATGGCATCTACGTTTGATGTATCAAGAGCCAGCGGAATATCGTCAACGACTTCCTGGACAACCTGTACCACCCATGGCATCAGCTCATGCCCGTCTTTTTTTGCCGGTCCGAGGTTGATGTCTATGTAATCCATACCTTTCTCTTTCTGCAAAAGGGCTTCCTCCTGGATCGGCTTTGGATCACGCTCTTTGTAAGCTCTCCCGATCTTTTTTGAAATAACATTTAAACTTTCACCAATTAGTAACATACAACCTCCCCGTTTTTTTTCACGCGGTTTAAATCAGCGGCATACCATTATTCCGGAAAGGAATTAAATGGCGTGCCGCCGATTAATTTTTGTTCATTACCTCGACTTCAGAAATGCCGGGATATGTGCTGCTTCACGAGGTCCGACCGTAACAGTCCATCCTGGAAGTTCCTCTTCCATATCACCGGCTATTGCCGCGGCATAACCTGGAATGATTATCTGCTTATGCTTGACTTTGTCTGAAATACCGCTTTTTTTGACGAATGATCCGACATCATCCCCTGAAAACTTTCCGGCGGCCCAGGCAGTCATAACTGAAAGGCCTTCCGAATCCTTGATAAGAAGCCAGGATGGAACTTTGCTGCCTTCAATTTCACCCGAAACTATAAAATAGGTGAGGGCGAAGTTTGTCGTAACAAGCACAGGCGAATTTTCATCCGGATTCCCTATAGGATAGATTCCCTGGGTAACGGTCATCGGCCTCTGCGGATCGGTAAAAATATTAAGCCTCTCGAGAAGAAGAGGGAAAATATTGTCGCCCGTGAAATCCGACATTACAACGATTCCGCCGTACTTTGCGACATGCATCCCGGCGATAAGCGTTTCCATGTCAAGGTTTGACGCCATCTCGCACGGAAATGTTATTGTCGGGAAACCGAGAGACCTGTTCCCTGCCTTGAGCGCAGCGCGCCTTATGGCAACAAGATCCTCTAAGGATTTCTTGATTTCCCTCGATCCGGGATCAAGAATGAGATCTTTCAGTCCCATTTCTGTCAGCTTGTTCGTAAGGGGAATCAAACCGTCAATGGAATCGGCCTTGACTGCAAGCGGCAGGTTATTTTCCTTCGCCGCCGCTCCGTAAGCATCAGCATTTCCTGCCGTAGCGGCATATATGACTGGTTTCTTGAATTTGCATGCTTCTATGCCTGCCTTCATTACATCAGTGTCTTCACTCATAAGGATAAGGTTGAATTCGGAAGTTTCGGCGACAATTTTCGCCTTCTGCGCAAATTCTTTCTTGTCCCCTTTTACATCCTTTAACGCTACCATTTCAGGCCTTAAGTTCAGCCCGACTCTCTCGTACTGAAACGCGTTCCATATCTTAAGTTTATCTTTAAGATCCGAGTCCTTTATGTCAGAATTGACAAGGGCAGCAAATGCCGTCGGGTTGAAAAAAGTCTTCTCATGACGGTATTGCACTGTCTCTCCGCCGGTCGTGAATGCGCGAACACCCTTTCCAACGGCAACTGGACGGATCGGAGGCGCTGAAGCCGCCGAAAGTTGTTCCCTCGCCTCGTCAGATACATAGGGGCAACTATCAAGCTCGGCCTTGCCTGATGCCAGGTTCATTGCAAATGCAAGGCATGTGGGAACCCCGCATTCCTTGCAGTTGGTTTTCGGCAGGAGTTTGAAAATCTGAATACCGGTTAATGCCATTTTTATCTCCTTATTTAAAATTAAAGTAAGCACACAGGCTTATTAGGCTGTAGGCTGTTAGCTAAAAACCTACAGCCTACACGCCTGAGCAGTTACACATTAAAACACATATTCATCATCTTCCACCGTTTTACATTAACCGAGAAGCGAAGGCATTGAAATAGCCGGATGCCCGACTTTCTGCAGGAACGGCAGAATCTCCTCTTCGGTTATTCCAACTGTCTCATCTGCTATCATATCATACAGGTTGGGATATCCAAGTGCTTCTCCCCTTTTTAAAATTCTGTCTTTGATCTCTTCCTTGAGGCTCTTCGGCATCCACACCATCCTCAAGAGTCCGCCGTCGCCCACAAGGAATTTGCCCTGGGTAATATTGAATTTTGAATGTCCGACAAATCCGGGGGACGATGCTCCTCCGCCCATAACACCTGCCAGCGTGGTAAACTTCATACCGCAAGGTGTTTCACCGGTGTAATCCCTGTGGACAGTCATTATTCCGTTGCAGGTTGGAAGAGTGGCGGCAATAGCTTCGCAACAGCCGCATGTGGTCATCGGATCCTTGATCATCGAATAGAAGTTATAATGGGAAACGGCCCCTCTCGACGCCTTTAAAACAAAGTCGTTAACACCCTTCCATTGGCCTAGAACAGGATCAAGGCATTCCCCTTTTTCTATCGGCTGGTTGGGTCCGGTTGGGTTTATTTCAAAAGAAGCCTTGCAGTCCATCCAGTTATATGCGCCGCAAAGACCTGTTCTTTCAGGGCTTACGGTGCAGACATGGTTCGGAGCAAACGACTGGCAGAGTGTGCAAGAATAGTATGTTTCCACAGACTCGTCAGTCATCTTTTCAACCCGCTCATCTCTTGTCCTGTATTCTTCCCTTGCGCGTTTTGTCAGTTTATCAACATCGGCCTTATTGGTAAAAAGAGTTACCTGTACCTTGTCGACTATTTTCTGGAAATCCTGGTGGAACTTGGCATGGAGCACAACGCCTATATCCTTGAGGGAAAAACCCTTGTCAACGGCGGCCTTACTCACGCGGATCCATGCTATATCTCTTTGTCCGATATGCATTATACCCTGGATGTAGTTGATGAGGTGGTGAATCTGGCGCTCGATAATCGGCTCAAAATCGGTCTGGAATTCACGGCCTGCAATCTGGACATAGATTCCGAGCGGGAAAGATCCGCCCGCCTTCACATCCTTGATATCTGGTCCGATAACTTCAACTTTCCCGTCTTCAATTTCATTCATCTGGGCAAGTTTTACAAGCTCTGTAGCCTGAGTCTTGCCTCCGCCCATCTGGCAGAAAAGATCGGCGCCCCTGACACGCTCTCCTTCGTAAGCCGGGCCGAATGCGCATGGGATATCGATCTTGGATACAGAGACCTTGAGCCCTCTGACCTCAACAGATTTCTGAACCATATCCTCATGCTTGACATTTGCGACAACATGCTCGTAAGTGCAGATACCAGTGGGAAGAATTTCCGGAATATCGGTATCGGCAAGTGTCGGGAATCCCCAGTTTACGCATCCAGCGGCAGCGGCAGCCCATTCGGCATTAACATCGCCGAGCGCGTTTACGAAAGCGAATATCCTGTTTTTGTTGTACAGCAGCATCTTTCTGTAGTCACCGGGCTTGATCCCGCCAAAGGCCATCGCTGCCCTGTTGGCAAATCCGAGCGCAAAAATCGCCGAGGAAATATCAGGCCCGAAAGGCACTATTCTTGTATTCCATCCAATCTGAACGCCGGCTTCAAGAAGCTGTTCCGCAACGGTAGTCCCGTTCTGGTTTGCGGCAAGGAATATGTACAGGCTCCTCTTCTGATATTCTTCAACAATCAGTTTTGCAATTTCGGGATTTGGCGCTGCACCGACTATTGCCGCAAATCCGGGCGCTGAACCGTCTACAAACTCAACTCCTCTTTTCCTGAAAACGGTGTCGTCAGCCGCTCCAAGCCAGATCTTTCCGGCATCCTGGTCTATTTCTTCCGAATGAAGATAGAAATCCGGCTCATTCAGATATCTTATTGCCTCCTGAATTTCAAAGGCGAAAAGAGCGGCCATGCCTGCATCAAGCAAAGGCCCTAAGTATGGAAGATGATGGCTTCCTTTAACATGCGGCGGGAGAAGTTTTCTTGCAACTTCGAGGGGTTTCTTCATGTCTTCGAGGGTTTCAACTTTCAACCCCAAAAGAGAGTATATTACCGGAAGGTAATATGCGGTATTGGGGAAACCGACTTTTGTATCTGCGTTGTAGGTCTCAAGGGCTTTTTTATACATACCTTCTACCTTTGAAACTATATTGTACCCGCCCTGAATGGCGGCAAATGCTACTAATCTTGACATATTGTTCCTCCTTCGTTGAGGATTATTATAACCTCAGGTGTTTATTAACGAATAAGCTCCATTACATGGCCTCAAGTTTCTGGCGGTCAGCCATATCCATAAGCACTCTTTCCCGCGCTTTGTCAATGCCAAGAGCCTTGCGTTTTTTGTCGATATGCGCGATCATTTTATGTGCGTGTTTGATCGGGTCAATCTCGAAATCCCACATACCACCGTAAATCTTTTCCAGCTCTTTGAACAGGTAGTTTTCAAACACCGGCGCGCCGCTGGTCGGGAAAGTAACTCCGAATACGGTATATACTCCAGCAGTTACAAAGTAATGACCAATCGAAATGGCTTTTTCACTCATCCATTCCGGAGCGCTGCCTGCAGCCGGAAGATCGCATATGTCTTTTCCAAGACCGCCGGCTTTGACAACTTCAGTTGCCGCAAGAAGAATCCTGCTGTTGTCAACGCATGAGCCAAGATGAAGAACAGGCGGAATGCCGACAGTTTCGCAAACTTCGGCAAGACCCGGTCCGCAAAATACTGCGGCAGTTTCAGGTGCAAGGAGACCTTCCATTGCGCATGCTATGCCGTTACATCCTGTTGTAAGAACGATGACATCATTTTTGATCAGCTCTTTTACTATGGCTATGTGGCCTTCGTTATGGCGGGTTCTGGCATTGTTGCAGCCGACGACACCTGCAATGCCGCGAATACGGCCATTGATGATGTTGTCATTCAGCGTGTAATAGTCGCCCCTGAAGGTTCCGCCCAGATGGTATTTTATCGATTCAACACCAAAACCTGCAATTTGCGTGGCTTTCTGGCGGGGAATCATAACCTCTGCCCGGCGGTTTTTGAAATTTTCGATGGACATGCGAACTATCCGCTTTGCGTCATCCATGGCATGATGCTCATCGAATTCGATATGGATAACGTTGTCCTGCTCCATGCGGGCAATGGGGTGGGTAGTGATCAGCTTGGTGTGGAAGCATTTGGCGACATTGGCCAGGTTCTGAAAGATGCACTGAATATCCACTACCATGGCATCGCATGCCCCGGTGATTATAGCAAGTTCCTGCTGTAGGAAGGTGCCCGCCGGTGGCACACCGTGTCGTTGAAGCATTTCGTTGCCGGTGCAGCAGATGCCGCCAAGCTGGATGCCTTTTGCGCCCATGCTCTTGGCGTAGTCGACCATTTCCTTTGACTGGGCAGCGGCCACTATCATTTCGGAGAGAACAGGCTCATGGCCATGAATTATGATATTGACGTGATCCGCCTTCATTATGCCCAGGTTGGCTTCAGCCTGTATCGGATAAGGGGTGCCGAACAAGACATCCTGAAGGTCGGTCGCCAGCATGGAGCCGCCCCATCCGTCAGCTATAGCAGCACGTGTGCACTGCTTTACTATATTTTTATAGTCCTGATCCACGCCCATGTGGGTCCTGTGCATGATTTCGACTATTTCCCTATCGATATTCCGGGGAATAACTCCTGTTTTTTTCCATTTTTCGTAAAGCGGTTGAGGCGCCCGCTTAGCGTAAAGAAGTTCGCCTTCGGGTTTGCCCCATTCGGCCAGCGCAATTTCTGCTACTTCCAAGGTAATTTCATCAATATTCCGATCAGCTTCCTGGCCGTCATCTGTTTTCACTTTGATGGCAACTCCCAAAGCCTCTGCAACAGACAGAAGCTTCTGCGGATCTTTGATCTTGTAATCCTTGGATTCTTTTTTTGCAACGGCCATGAATACTTCGGCCACGCAACGGCCATGATCCGAGTGGGCTGACGCTCCGCCGGCTACCATACGGGCAAAGTTTCTTGCAGCAATGGTGTTGGGTGTTGCACCACAAAGTCCTTTTCGATCATCAGGCCCCCCTTCTTCAATCGATTTTGTCAGGGGCAGGCGGCATGGTCCCATAGCACAGTTTTTACAGCAGGTCCCCTGGACCCCTATATTACAGGGTTTCATATTTTCAGCCCTGTCAAAAATTGTTTCAACACCCAGTTCCTGGGCGCGCTTGATCATAATCTGGGTCGCAAGGTCAATTGATGCGGCTACCGGATCGGCAACCTTTTTTTCCTTTGGAGCCTTGACAACCTTTTCTTTTGTTTCTTCTGCCATTAGAGGTTCCTCCTCATATTTTTTATTCCGGGATTTGCCCGCCCGATAACAGGCAGTTTCAAATACCGGAAAATTATTGCTTGAAATTAAAATCTTCTGTGTATTCTGATCAGTCTTTCCATCATCCTGTCGAGTTCCGACTTCTGTTCCGCAGCAGGCGTTATTGGAACCTTTTTGCCTTTACCTGGAGCCGCTTTCTTAGAAGCAAGGCGTTCATCACGCTCTTTCGCCCTCTTATCCCTTATAGCCTGCTCTTCCGACTCTTTTTTAGCCCTTTCATCCGCCTCAGCTTTCGCCTTGGCATCGGCCTCGGATTTTGCCTTTGCAGCGGCATCCGCTTTTGCTCTGGCTTCCGCATCCGCCTTGGCCTTCGCTTCTGCTTCCGCCTTTGCTTTCGCATCGGCTTCGGCTTTTGCTTTCGCATCTGCTTCGGCTTTTGCTTTAGCGGCGGCATCATCCTCGACTTTCGCCTTTACATCAGCCTTTGGAGCAGCCGGCGCTTCCGCCTTAGCAGCTGGCGCAGGCGCGGCTTTCACTTCAGCTTTAGGGGGAGCCGGCTTTGCTTCTGCTTTCGGAGCAGCTTCCTTTTTGGCCGGTTCAGCCTTTTTGCCCTTCTCTTCTTCTATTGTAAGGTTCGGCTCGGGAGACAAAGCCTTTAAATCCACAGAAACATCGCTCAGCCTCTTCTTTATGGACTCGACTTTTGCCGCAGAACCTCCGTCCACAAGAAGATCGATAAAAGATTTTACCAGACGGACTGCCTCCGGATGCCTCATCATAAGGATGTCGGATCCTGCCAAAAGATAACTGACAGCGCCCACAGCCTCCATGAGAATCCCGCGTTTTTCAGGATCACCAAGGGTCGGGGCTTCCTTTTCAGTCAGTTTTGCTTCCTTGCATTTCCAGACTTCATTTCCGAGGTTGTTGATGATAGGATACTGAAGCTTGTCGTCACCCTGTGAAAGGGCTGCCATTCTCAAGCGTTCCATTACCGAATAGGAATATTCCATGCCGTATCCGAGACCGCCTGTCGTAGGATCAACAACCAGTTTCTCTGTTGAAACACCAAGGTTTTCAAGAAGAATGTTTATCTGCTTAGCGAGGTTGACATCGATGGGAGAGGACGAGATGATCGTGTGGCCGTAACCCATGGCACTTGCGCCGATGCCTTTATAGTTCTTGTCATCGACAGGCCCCATTGTGAGATTTGCGCCCTGACATTCCTCAGAAATCTTTTTTAAGACCTCTTCATCCTTCTTTGCATTGGCACATCCCCAGACAATCAGAGGCACCTTAATTGCGGCGCTCACTTTCTTCACTGTCGCGGCAGCATCTTCAGCCGATGCGTTTTTGCCGTTTGGATCGATACTCTTTAACTGAAGGACGATCATTTCGGCGCCATAATCTTTAACACACTTTTTAGCCCATGCAACAGGATCTGAAACAACATCTTTGAAACAGGAAAGGACGGATTCCGGCCAGTCTTCCGGTTCCATGTCCCAGATTTCCATAGCGACCCTAGGCTTGTTAGGCATTCCTCCTTCAAACAGATAAAAAGGATAGCATGTCTCGCCGCCGACGGTAACAGCGCTCTTCCCTTTTCCTATTGTGATATTCTTAATACCGCCGGAATAGGATTCTTTAAAGATTTCAAAACCCAATGTTACCTCCTTTTGATAAACAGTTAATCACCGGGGATTAAACGAACAGATAATCCATGCGGGATTAACGAAAAAAATTGGGTGGGTAAAAAAACAACTGCCTCTGCCTCAGAAAATATCAACCCCCTTTCATTCCTTTTTTATTATAATATCATCTACTTCGGTAGAATTATTCAGGATAAAGTGAACTTCATTTATAAATGACAATGAAATTCCTTATATTGAGATTTAGAGTTTGTCAATAGATGTATATTAATAAATATGATTCAGTAGTATCTATTAAATATTGCTCAATTTTTTTCTTGCTTCAAAACGCTCTTTCACTTTTGGAAAATTGTTCATGTCGGTATGTGGCAGGAAAAGAGCAGCAATGTAGTTTTCCATATAAGATCCCGTTTCTGAAAGCTCAAAATTCGTCATTTTTCTGGTCACATCAACCACATCCCTCCTGATACGGTTTGTAAGGCAGCTCATCTTTGCTCCAAGGAGAGAACCATTACCGATAAAGGTTATCTTATCGAGGTCTATTTCAGGCAGGAGTCCAATCGTTATCGATTTTTCAAGATCGACAAAACTCCCGAATCCTCCGGCCAGGATTATGCGCTCAAGGTTCTGAACGGTCAGGCCAACCTCTTCAAGAAGTGTCATACAACCGCTGTATATGGCCCCTTTTGCACGTATCAGGTTATCTATATCTGGTTCTGTAATGACCACATCCCTGTCAATCTGAGTCTCACCTGCCCATGCAAGCACATATTCGTAAACACCGTCTGTTTCACGAATCCGCCGGATATTAAGATCTCTGTTGAATTTCCCCAGATTATTTATAACACCGGCTTCAAAAAGAGTCGCAACCATGGTTATCAGCCCTGAACCGCATATACCTTTAGGTCTTACGTTTCCAATGGTTATATTCATAGGCTCAAACGTGACAGGATCTATTGAAAAATCCTCGATAGCTCCCTTTGTGGCACGCATTCCGAATTTCACGCCTCCTCCCTCAAATGCGGGTCCGGCCGAACATGCTGCGCAGGCAAGCCAGTCTCTGTTCCCTATCACTATCTCGGCATTTGTTCCTATATCCATGTAAAGAGTAAGCTCTTCAGATCTGTATATTCCTGAGCCCATGACACCTGCCACGATATCCCCGCCGACATAGCTCGAAATTTGAGGATAGACAAGCGCAGCCACATGATCCCCAAGGTCTATTCCGAGAGAAACAGCTTTTATGGGCGGGTAAAGTGTCGAGGCCGGAACATAGGGAGAACGGCGCATATAGCGAGGATTGACCTTCAGCAAAAGCTGGGTCATGGTAGTATTGCCGGCAATGGTGATTGTTGAAATTTCATCCGGATCAATGGCTGACTTTAACACTATCTTTTTAATAATAGCATTCATTGTTTTGATTACGACATCGTGGAGCTTGTCAAGACCGCCCGGTTTTTCGGCATACACGATCCTGCTGATAACGTCTTCACCGTAACTTATCTGGCCGTTGAATTCACCGTGCTGGGCAAGAACATTTCCTGTGATAAGATCGATCAGCTGGCCGTAAACGGTAGTGGTTCCGATATCCATTGCAATTGCATAGTTCCGGTCAGTCGTATTACCGGGTTGTATATTTATTATGTGGGTCTTCCTTCCCTCATGAACGGGACGCGCAAGGGTGGCAGTAACTCTGAAACCCTCTTTTCTGAAAATGTCGGGCACTTTTCTTATCACAGGAAGTTCTACAAGAAGGCGGTGTTCATCGTACTTTGCTTTCAAATAGCTGACCAGGCGGGAAACATCCGGAAGATTATCCTGGGCCGTCGGCTCGGGAAGCTCAAGGTACTTCTTTTCAACAGGAGGCACAAAAAGGCCCTTCTCCTTTAATTCTTCAAAATTGAATTCCTTTATACGCGCTGTTTTCCTCGGACTGAGAGGCATGTTGAGAACGCCTGCATCTACGGCGGATTCAACCGGAATCCGGACAACGAGATCGCTCCTGACATTTGAAAGACAGGCCTGCCTGTACCCTTTTTTAATGTCGTCATCGCTCAGCTTTTCGGTAATTCCGCCTTCAACCGTTCCGTCTTCGATTATAACCCGGCACTTTCCGCAAATGCCTTCACCGCCGCAGGAAGCATTCACATGAACTCCTGCTTCCATCGCTACACGCAGGAGATTATCTCCATCTTCCGCCATTATACTTTTATTGTGAGGGTAAAACATTACCTTATGCATATCTAATTTTCCTGTTTGTTTTTCCGATCCGCTTATTTATTTCATTGTCCCGAAATCGTACTTCGAACTTCGAATATCGAAGGGAATAAAGGATTCAAGTGAAAAACCTTCTCTTTCTCCTGACCCCTGGCGCCCGCCTTTCTCTTTTCCTTCAGTCTTAATCCTATCAACCTTCAGCCTCATCCACTGTTCACTATCTAGGTTCATCAAATTTACAGCTTAGTACCACCATATCCTCCTCAAAGGTTGTCCTGATCCTGTAAGGCAAACTGTTAAACAACTTTATCATGCCCTGGTTACCCGGAGATGTGTATGCAAACAGCCCCCCTATACCATTTTCTCTTGCCGTTTCAGACAATTTTCTGAGCAAAATTCTCCCAAGGCTCTTTCCCTGATAATCACCGCTTACCGAAAATGCAACCTCCGCCATGTTTTTCCCCGGATCAAGAAGGTATTCACCGACAGCTATGACCCTCCCGAAACCGAATTCTCCCACAATAGCCACCATTGTGAGATCCTTGATATAATCTACCTGAGACACATCTCCGATTTCGTCACTGACAAATCTGGTTTTCTCATGGAAAAAGCGCGAAGCAATGTCATTTTTATCAAGACCATAAAAATGTTCCTGTATCCTTCTTATATCGACTGGCTTTGCCGGTCTTACGGTAACAGATTCGCCGTCTATTAAAAAAGTCTCTTCCAGCTTGGCGGGGTACACACCGTGTATAGACTCCTTCAGTGTCCGTTCCGCGCCAAGAAGACCCAGTCTCTTGGCATTATGGAATAGCTGCTCCCTGAAATCCGGATGAGCTATGCTTATCAAGGCCATGGCCCTTTCCTGGATGCTCTTTCCGAAAAGATTCACTGCTCCATATTCTGAGACAACATAATGAACATCTCCCCTTGGAACGACTATGGCGGTATCGGTAAGTAACGGAACTATCCTGCTTTTCTTGCCGTTGCTGGTCGTAGAAGTGATCATCAGAATCGATTTTCCTCCATCCGCCTGGGATGCGCCCCTCATAAAATCGACCATGCCTGTCACTCCTGAAAAATGGTTATAGGGAAGAGCGTCAGCGGCAACCTGACCTGTAAGGTCCATGGTCATGGCAACATTCAGAGCAACCATCCTGCTGTGCTTTGCTATTATTCCTGAATCATTCACATAATCGGATGGATGGAATTCTATTGCAGGATTGTCGTGCATAAATTCATAAAGATTTCTTGACCCTATAGCGCTGCTTGCCACTATCTTCCCTTCATTGAACCCTTTTTTCCTGTTTGTAATAACACCCTTTGAGAAAAGGTGCATAATGCTGTCCGTAAGGTACTGGGTATGGATTCCAAGATCGTTTTTGTCGGAAAAAGCAAGAAGAACGGCTCCGGGAGTCACTCCAAGACTCATCTGTATAGTTGACCCGTCGCTTACGAGCCTTGATATGTGCCCGGCTATTTGATTTGCAGATTCAAGGTCGGGAAGTTCACCTATTGTCAGAAGTTCCTCCTCTTTTTCCACGAATACATCCACGTCGTTTACATGTATAAAGCTCCGTCCCAGCACCCTCGGCATCCTGGGGTTAACCTGCGCTATCACAAAATCGGCTGAAGAAGCCGCAGCATGGGTAATATCAACGGATACGCCGAGGCTCATCCAACCGAAATCATCAGGTGGGGAAACCTGGATAAGGGCAACATGAATGGGAAGAAGACGGCTTTTAAACAGGCGGGGAATAGCGGAGAGGTTAATTGGAGTTATAAACCGCATATTCCTTGCAAGTCCCTGGGTTTTGGCTGAACCAAGGTAGAATGACCTTATATTAAGATTCTGGCTTTTTGTCTTGTTCGCTATAAGAGTAAGAGGTGTGGTCTCTAAAGTTAAGAGACGAACTATCTCTATGTCTGTAAAATTTTCTGAATATTCCGATAAAACTCTAACAAGGTGCTGCGGCTCCCCGCATGATGAGCCGATAAAAACTCTCTTCCCGGGTTTGATAAGTTTGATTGCGTCCATTGCGTTTTTTTTATTTTCGACATATTTGTCAGCCCAGTAAGTTGATACAGCCATTTTTCTCCTTTCTCCCTTTAACCGAAACAGTGAGATCAAACAGACTGCACACGGCGGGAGCTTTTTTTATTAAGTAAACATCCACCCGCATAGCGGGTGGCTTTGAATTGCGGCCATAGGCCGCTATTTAAAGCATGCCAAAGGCAGATTTGTTTAAGTTTTAACCCTACGCATAGCGTAGGGTTTGCTTAAAACAATCACATTTAACGGGAAAGATTGTTCCAGAAGGATCTGGCATCCTGTTCGCCCCTTCCTGCTCCGGATCCGCTCTCTTTATCTTCCGGACGAACACCTGTTAAGCGGCTGATTCTCTCTTCCAGCGGAGGGTGGGTCGAAAACAGATTCATAAGACTTTTACCCGATAACGGGTTTACTATAAACATATGGGCCGTCGAAGGACTGGCATCCATAGGGAGCCTTCCGGAATAGGCTCCGAGTTTGGCAAGTGCGCCGGCGAGTCCTTTCGGATTACCGGCAAATCCTGCCCCGGTGGAATCCGCAATATATTCCCTTGACCGGGAAATAGCCATCTGGATGAGCATGGCCGCAACGGGAGCCATAATTGACATTACAACCAGCCCGATAATACCGCCTCCACCATTTTCGCTATCCCTTCTCGATCCTCCGAAAATTGCCGCCCAGCGTGCCATATTCGCAAGAACCATGATGGCGCCGGCAAGTGTTGCGGCTATGGAGCCTATGAGTATATCCCTGTTCTTTATGTGCGCGAGCTCATGGGCGAGAACGCCTTCAACCTCTTCTCTGTTCATCAGCTTAAGAAGTCCTTCTGTAACCGCCACAACGGCATGTTCCGGGTTTCTGCCTGTAGCAAATGCATTGGGCGATTCTTCAGGAATAATATATATTTTAGGCATCGGAAGCCCCGCGCGATTTGCCAGCTTTTTAACTGTTTCATATACCTGCGGCGCCTCATCGGGAGTTGCCTCCCGTGCCTTGTACATCCTTAAAACAATCTTGTCTGAAAACCAGTAGCTGAAAAAATTCATGCCTGCTGCCAGAACAAGAGCTATCAGCATTCCGCTTGTGCCGCCCATCATCTGACCAACCCAGACTATAAAAGCCGTCATTACGGCAAGCAAAATAACAGTCTTGAAATTATTCCCCATACTGCCTCCGTTATTCGTACATCGTACTTCGAATATCGAGGGGGATGAAGGATTCGAGGGGCCGAGGATTTAAGGGTTCAAGTGAAAAATCATCTCTTTCCACTGATACCTGAGCCCTGACTACTGACCACTGTTTTTCAATATTCGATATTCGATATTCTACGTTCGCTTCAGCCTACGCATTACTTTCTCTGCCGCTTCAATCGTTCGCTCAATGTGCTCCGCCTCGTGGGCGGAAGATACAAAGAGAGCCTCAAACTGGGATGGAGCAAGATAGATTCCCTCTTCAAGCATTTGCCTGTAATAAGCTGAAAACATCTTGAGGTCGCTTGTTTTGGCGCTCTTAAAATCGACAACCTTACCGCTCGTAAAAAACATGCCGAGCATCGATCCTGTTCTTTCCACGGAGACTTTAATGCCGGCCTTGCGTGCTGCGTCCTGAAGCCCGCTTCCGAGCTTTTCCGACATAGCCTCGAGTTTATCATAAAAGCCGGGTTTTTTTATCTGTGTTAGGGTCGCAATTCCTGCCGCCATGGCAAGCGGGTTTCCTGACAATGTACCTGCCTGATAAACGGGCCCCCGGGGCGCAATCATTTCCATTATTTCACGCTTCCCGCCGTAAGCTCCGACAGGCATGCCCCCCCCTATTATTTTTCCAAGGCATGTCAGGTCAGGCAATATTCCGTACAACGACTGGGCGCCGCCGTACGCAACCCTGAATCCTGTCATGACTTCATCAAATATCAGGAGGCTGCGGTATTTTTCAGTTAACTCTCTCAGGGCAGCCAGAAATCCATCGACGGGCGGCACAAGCCCCATGTTGCCTGCAACAGGTTCGACTATTATACAGGCAATCTTTGGCCCGTGCTTTTTCATGGTTTTTTCTACGCTTTTGATATCATTGTAGGGAAGGGATAATGTGCCTGCGACAAAAGATTCGGGAACTCCTAAGCTTCCCGGAATGCCGAGAGTTGCCACCCCTGATCCGGCTTCAACGAGAAGAGAATCCGAATGACCGTGATAGCATCCGTCAAATTTGATAATCATATCCCTTCGGGTAAAGCCGCGCGCAAGGCGGATCGCGCTCATTGTGGCTTCAGTCCCAGAATTAACCATTCGAACCATTTCAATGGATGGAACTGCTTCAATAATCATCCCGGCAAGTTTGATTTCAAGCTCAGTTGGAGCCCCGAAACTTGTCCCCTTGTTGAGCGCCGATTTTATTTCTTTGATAACGGCAGGATGCTTGTGCCCCAGAATCATGGGCCCCCATGAACCCACATAATCAATATAACCGTTCCCGTCCGCATCAAAAACCAGACATCCCTCGGCAAGGTCAATAAAAACAGGGTCTGTGCCGACAGATTTACATGCCCGCACAGGACTGTTAACGCCTCCAGGAATCAGTTTTTTTGCCTGCTCAAAAAATCTGTCAGATTTTTCCCGTTTCATTTCAACAACGTATCCTTTATATTATATAATGTTTTTTCCCAATTAGTCGGGAGAAAAGGGTCCTGTTAAAGCGTTTTCCACTCGAATCCTCGAACTCCTGAATCCTTGAAGCCTTCAATTTCATTTCAAACACCAACTCTTTTGGAAATTATCCATATATTATAAATTGAAAAGATAATGTTTATATGCGAGGATATATATAAATGATGTTAAACGCATAGTCAAAAAATATTAGAATTAGAAGTTATAGTTCTTTGCCGCTGTTCACTATTGACTGTTCACTATTCACTATTCACTGCTTATTATGGATGCGTTAAAGTCCCTTAAAAAACTTGCCGGCCTGATTTTATACATACTCGAAAGAAGACCGGACGAATTCGGCCTTGTTCCCGACAATGAAGGTTTCATAAAAATAAAATCACTTCTTCGGGCTGTCAACGAGGAAGAAGGTTTTAATTATGTGAGGCCTTTCCATATAAATGACATTTTTGCTTTATACCCCGACTTTCAGGTTGAATTAAAGGATTCTTTAATCCGCGCTAAAAATATTGATAATCTTCCAAAGCAGGTTATAGCCCTCAATCCTCCGAAGCTTCTTTTTACCTGCGTCCGAAAAAAGGCCTATGTTTTTGTCCTGGAAAAAGGGATTCATCCTGTCGGGAATGACAGAGTCGTTTTGTCGGCGACAAAAGAAATGGCTGAAAGAATAGGAAACCGATTAGACCAGTCGCCGGTGCTCCTCACGGTTCATGTCCGGAAAGCTCTTGATTCAGGCGTTCTCTTTCATTCCTCAGGCGAATTATATTTCTCGGACATTATTCCGCCCCCATGCTTCACGGGTCCGCCTCCTCCGAAACAGAAAGAAGAATCCAAACCTGCCGATAAACTTAAAGAATCCACCTCAAAAACAATGCCCGGCAGCTATATCCTGAATATCGAGTTGGACGAAGAGAAAAAACGTAGGACACAACTTCAGAGAGAGAAAAAAGAGATTGACTGGAAGAAAGAGAGAAAACGCGCAAGCAGAATCAAATATTGATGATTTTTATAAATCCGTCAAAATAACTGTTGCATAAAAAATTTGACAAGCTTAATTAAAGCTGGTACGAGCATACCCGCTTTTTTAAGACAAAGTAAATATCCGGGCCGTTAGCTCAACTAGGCAGAGCACCTGACTCTTAATCAGTAGGTTGTTGGTTCGATTCCAACACGGCCCACCAAATAAATCAAGGGGTTAGCCAAGTTAAGGTTAACCTCTTTTTCTTTGCATAATCGATTTTTACCACTCCTTTACCACTTTTGGAATTTTTTTGGGTCATTTTTACTCATAGGGATGATTCTGAGAATGCTATTCTGAACAGGCTGAATCCGATAATTTTTCGTCCAGCTTGGTGATGTCTATGTCAGCATTGCAATCCTCGCCGGTGGTGTTTCCTTCCATCAAGGGAAAAAGAATGCTTATCAAGACTCCCCGGTATGACCCGGATTTGAGAAAGCAGGGGGTGTAGGGAACCCTTAATGGGTGGTAAATATGTAACTCACACTTTGGGAAAAAGTATGCTTTCCGAAAGATCTCCCGATCGTCCAAATTCATATTCCTGTCATAAAATTCAATCCCGGGAAAATTTGAAAAGATTTCTCTTCACTATTATCTACTATATGAAGTCTGGACATCGAAATTTTTCTGCTATAAGTATCTTCCTGTACTACACAACCAACCCACCTCGATGAAAATGCATCATTCCAAACCGAAGTCATCAATGTTGTTTTATCACTTGGTATAATAGGCTGTTTTCAAAATTAACCCCCGCGTTTACCTTCAATCCTTTCGATGTTTCCTGAGAATTTATTTTGACAATTTAACAAGTTATGATATTCAAATCGGGACTGTTCCGATCTTTTGATGTAATTCTTGCATTATTCTTAAAATGAGGCTTTGTGAATGGAAAAGGGGATGAAAGCTCTTTTTATATTTCTCTTTATGATTCTTGTCTTATCCGATGTTTTGGCAGCTGAAAAAAAGAGCAAGCCCGAAATAAAGCTTATTGACAACTATATAGCCGTCTTTGATTTTGAAGTCACAACCGGTGACAAGGGTATTTCGCGTCCTCTTGCAGACAGAGTGATTTACGAGTTTTCCGTGTCCGACAGGTATAAAGTAATAGACCGCGGCAATATGAACAAGATACTCAAAGAGCAGAAATTCCAGATGTCAGGGTGTGTTGCACAGGAGTGCAGGGTTGAGGCAGGCCAGTTACTTGGTGTGGGCAAAATAGTAAGTGGCTCTGTTGGGATAGTGGGGAAGACATACTATTTAATGCTGCATTTAATAGATGTTCGGACAGGTGAGATACTAAAATCTGCAGAAGATGAATGCAGATGTGAAATTGACGAATTGCTTGGCTCAACCAGAAGGCTTGCGAAAAAGCTTCTTAGCGAACAGGCTACGCAGTCTTTAACAAAAGAACCAGAACCGGCAACAGTAGTAGAAACAAAAACCGAAGAAAGAGAAAAAGCTAAAGCTGAAACCGAAGCAGCTGCCAAGGCAAAGGCTGAAGAAGAAAGAATTAAAGCGGAACAGATAGCCAAAGCTAAAGTTGAGGCCAAAGAAATAGCCAAGGCAAGTGCTATTGCTGAAGCAGTTGCTAAGGCTAAATCTGAAGCCGAAGAGGTAGAAAGGGCTAAGGCTAAAGCAGAAGAAATTGAAAAAGTAAAAGCCGAACAAATAGCCAAAGCCAAAGCTGAAGAAATCGCCAGAGCCAAAGCCGAAGAAATCGCCAGAGCCAAAGCCGAAGAAATAAAAAGAGCAAAAGCTGAAGCCGAGGCAATTGCCAGTGCTAAAGCTAAAGCCGAAGAAGTAGAAAGAGCTCAAGCTGAAGAAATTGCCAGAGCTAAGGCCAAAGTTGAAAAAATAGCAAAGTCAGCCGTGCCTGAGCTGAAAATCACTAATTCCATAGGTATGACATTTGTATATATAACTCCGGGCACGTTCATAATGGGAAGCCCATCAGGTTTTTTTAGTAATGAATCTGGAAGAAACATTGATGAAATTCAACATCAGGTAACACTGACAAAAGAATATTACATGCAAACAACCGAAGTAACACAGGGGCAGTGGCAAGCGGTTATGGGAAACAATCCATCTTATTTCAAAAATTGCGGCGATGACTGCCCGGTTGAACAGGTTTCCTGGGATGATGCGCATGAATTTATTAAGAAGTTAAATCAGAAAGAGAGTGGAGAATACTATCGCCTGCCAACTGAGGCCGAGTGGGAGTATGCTGCAAGGGCAGGGACTAAAACGCCTTTCAATACTGGAAATTGTATACCAACGGATCAGGCTAATTACGATGGGAATTATCCCCTTTCAAGTTGCTCAAAAGGAGAATATAGAAAAACAACGGTTAAAACAGGGTCATTTTCTCCTAACGCATGGGGACTTTATGACATGCACGGCAATGTCTGGAAGTGGTGCCAGGACTGGAAAGGAGATTATCCTTCAGGCAGTGTTACCGATCCTTCAGGACAGTCGTCGGGCTCACAAAGGGTTTATCGTGGTGGCAGTTGGTTCAACTTTGCTGTGAGCTGCCGTTCTGCGTTTCGTGACTCATTTGCTCCATATGTCAGGTCTGATAAGTTAGGGTTCCGTCTTATTAGAACACCTTTAATCGAACAGGTTGACCAGACTTTAGTAGCAGCTCCAGCCCAAACACCGGTTGCTGAATCTGAAGCGAAAACTGGAGTCGAAGAAACTGCCAGTTCTAAAGCAAAAATTGATACAATTTTCAAAGATGAGGTTGAAGAAATTGTAAAGCCAGCCGCTCCGGATCAGAAAATTACAAATTCAATCGGCATGACGTTCATGTATATCAAGCCAGGCACATTCATGATGGGCTCACCAACTGGTGAGCACGGAAGGGGCAATGATGAAACACAACACCAGGTGACGTTGACCAGAGGTTTTTACATGCAGACAACCGAAGTAATGCAGGGACAGTGGAAAGCCGTAAAGGAGGGAAATAATCCATCGTATTTCAAGCAATGGTGGGGTGATAACTACCCCATTGAGAATGTTTCGTGGGATGATGTACAGGAATTTATTCTGCGATTGAATCAAAAAGAGGGCGGCAGCAACTATCGCCTCCCCACAGAAGCAGAGTGGGAATATGCCGCAAGATCGGGAACGATAACGCCTTTTAATACAGGAAACTGCCTTTCAACTGATCAGGCTAATTATTCTGGGGATAATCCATTTCCAAGTTGTTCTAAAGGAGAATATAGAAAAAAAACAGTTAAAACAGGATCCTTTTCTCCAAACACATGGGAACTTTATGACATGCACGGCAATGTACGGGAGTGGTGCCAAGACTGGGATGGTGATTATTCATCTGACAGCGTTGTTGACCCTTCTGGTCCTTTGTCGGGATCTTATCGGGTAATTCGGGGTGGTGGATGGGACAGCAGTGCAGGGCTCTGCCGTTCGTCAGAACGAGAATTCGACACTCCGGGCTATAGGTACGGCGACCTCGGGTTTCGTCTTGTCAAGGATATAGGCAAGTTACCTGAGGAATTAGCCAGCGACGGTCGATTTATTGCCTATAAGGATGGAACCGTGTTGGACAAACAAACGAACCTGATGTGGGCGGCAAGAGACAATGGGAGCAATATGAACTGGAAGAATGCCAAATCCTATTGTGAAAATTACCGTGTTGGCGGTTATACGGACTGGCGGATGCCAACTCAAGATGAACTGGCGGGTTTGTTTGATGAGGGCAAAAATCAGCTGAACGAAGGAGCTTCTTTATATCCAGTGCATCTCACAGAATTGATTGATCTAACTTCTTGCTGCCCTTGGGCATCAGAAACAAACGATTCCGATGCCACCATGTTCAATTTTGGCGATGGCATGCGGGGCTGGAGTCCACAGTCGAACGAAGGCGATTCCCGGGCACTCCCAGCGCGTTCTATCAAATAGACTGTTTGGTCATTTGGGTATTTGATTATTTTCTTTTATCGGGTGCAGGGCTGATCTCTCTATATTTCCTTTGTTAATCTGCAATTTCGTTAGCACAAATTCGCTGTTTGTTTGTAGGTGTTCTAAAGCCGCAACCCCTGACAAATCATCACCGAGCAACAGGCTACGAGCTCTGGCGTTCCAACTATTTTATGATTTTCTCTTCAACAAGCGACAGGATTTTTGATGCGGAGAGATTGAAAGCTTTTGCGAGTTGAATTATTGTGATCAGTGAAGGCTGTTTATGACCGCATTCCAAAAGTGAAATAAAACTACGGTCGAGATTACTTATCTCAGCAAGTTTCTCTTGTGAGATATTTTGTGCTCGCCTCAGTTTCAACGCCTCTCTGACTGATTTAGGTATTACGACTTGATATTTTGGTGATACGGTTACTGATTGCATGTCAACATCTCCATCGATCTATTTTTGTGCTACGCTACTATGAGATCGATATGGTTTTGTCAATACCAGAATTAATCCCGGACTGCCTCTTTTACATCCTTACCGGCTTTTTTTACTGCGAAGGGAATATAGGGAATTTTAATCAATATATAAGTTTACAATATCCATTTATAATGATAGGCGGAAGAATAGTCATGAAGTATAATCACAAATAACCAACTGTAATTCAATAGCAATTTAAAAGGTAAGAGAGATGCCTTTAGTAACTGAATCCGCCATAAGGATATTTTTATTCTTGGGAGGTATAATTCTTTTTTATACTTTTGAACTGATAAGCCCGTACAGGCCGGTTACCATATCAAAAACAACCCGCTGGATAAACAATCTTTCTCTCACCATATTTAACGGTATCCTGATGCACCTTATATTCTCAGGCATCATTGTGAGCATCGCCCTTTATGTTCAGACCAACAGAATCGGAATTCTGAATATCATGGTTCTGCCCGACTGGGTGAAAATCGCGGTGTCACTGATTTTCATGGATTTCATGCTGTATATCTGGCATCTCCTGAATCATGAAATACCTTTATTATGGAGATTCCACAGGGTGCACCACAGCGATCTTAATATGGATGTTTCAACCGCCACCCGGTTCCATATCGGAGAGCTGTCTGTTTCCGCGGTCATAAAAACAGCGCTTATATTCTTTCTGGGCGCAAGCTCGATCGGCATTGCAATATTTGAAGGCGCACTTGTGCTCTGTTCACAGTTCCATCACAGCAGCCTTAAGGTCCCTAAATGGTTTGAATCGGCCTTCTGGATACTATTTGTCCCCCCATCCATGCACAGGATACATCATTCAGTGATCATAAAAGAGAGAAATACCAATTACGGCACAATATTTTCAGTATGGGACAGAATTATGGGAACTTTGCTTGCCACAGTTAACCAGGATAGGATACGCATAGGTATCGGAGCATATCCCAGACCTGAAAACCTTAATTTTTTCCAACTCCTTCTGATGCCTTTTACCAAAGCTGTAAAATGAGCATAGGGGGATTTGATCAAATATTAAACGAGCCGCGACTCCTCTACAGCGTACGGGCTATAAAAATAAGTTTCTCCGCCATTCGCCACGTGATTTTTTTTGAATCCGTACGAGTTATTTGAACTGTATTAAAATATCGCTGATGTCTTTATCGACGGTGAATTTTTGGCTATTCCAATTCGCTAAATCTTTTTCTTTCAAAGGGTTATAAAACTCAACCTGTTCCTGAACAAAACCCCAAGCATCTCTATCTAACTTGCCGTTATCGTTCGCATCAATAAATATCAAGATAACATAATCTCCCTTAACTGCCTGTTTAAATGTGAAATTTGTTTTTCCAGATTTATCAGCCCTGATTGTTGCGGATTTGCTGAATGCTTTGTTACAGAAAGGATTCTTCAAGCGGATGAACACTTAGTAATAAAATCCATTTGATTCAGGAATCGGGAAATTTTTCAAATGGCGTCTAGAATGTCTTGGCCGCCGGGTTCTGTTTTTCTCTCTCGCCGTTCGTGCCGTTTCTTAAGCCATTGATCTTTTCCCAGATCCCCGGACGGATCTCCGCCAGGATCATACCGGCGAAAATGAGTCCGCCGCCGATGAGGTGATGGCTCAGGAGAGGCTCACCCCCGTACAGGTGAGCAAACAGGGCGCCGAACACAGGTTCGGCCGTAAAAATCAGCGCCGTGCGGGTGGGCGAAGTGTAGCGCTGGGCGTGGGTTTGCACGGCAAAGGCGAATACGGTACAAAACAGCGCCGTGATCAAGACGGCACTCCATACCTGGAGCGGAATATGGAGGGTAAAGCTGCCGGTCCCCAGCGCAAATCCCATATTCAGCACGGCCACGGCGCCTATCTGCCAGGCGGCCAGTGCCATGGTGTCGAACTTTGGGGCATAATACCCCGTCATCATGATATGAACGGACACCCAGACCGCACAGATGAAGACCAGCAGGTCACCCCGGTTCCAGTCCGAAGGGGCCCCGCCGGTCAAAATATACAGACCGGCAAATGCCAGCGCCACTCCCAGGACAGCAAAAGGCGCCGGCGCCCGTCTTAAAAAAATCAGCGACAGGATCGGAACCATTACGACATTCATACCGGTCAGGAAAGCCCCGTTGGTTGCCGAGGTGTGGGTCAGGCCCCAGGTCTGAAAAGCAAAAGCGGCAAACAGAAAGATCCCCAGGAAGATGCCAGCAAGGGCGGTGGGAAGATGAAAGGGGAATATCTTCTTCCGGAATAATATGACCATCACGATAAAGGCTATGCCGAAACGGACGCACAGAAAGACATATACATCCACCTGCGCCACGGCATTCTTAACAATAATGAACGTAATCCCCCAAAAAAACGTGGCGGCAAACAGTAAAAAATCGATCCGGAGCTGCTGAGTCCGTGAAGTCATGCCTTGATTCCCCTTTCCAAAAAATGTTGTTCATAGCAGAGATTTTATCCTGTGTAAACCGGCCCCCGCAAAAAATAAACCTGAGGGATTTCCGGCGGGCTTGAGTCGCACTTTTCATAAGTTCTTTCCTGTGTTAGGCTGGATCGACCGCCAAGCGTCCGGTTTTGATCTTTTTCGCAGCAAAATTATAAAATCAGCCTCTTACGGTTGACATTTAACCGGTTTTATAGCTATACATTTTTCGTTCCGTATTCAGCTTCATACCCGGAACCTGAAGGGAGGTCGGAATGCGAGATAAACTTGAAGCAGTTGAAGTTGAGTGCCCCAGGTGCAGAGAGACTCAGATCATTTATATACCTAAGGAAGAGATTCCCCGGTGCCCGAAATGTAAGGTTCAGATGGTGCTCCGGGAACTTCTCGACGAAGGTAAAGCGTATTGAGCCCTCATACTTCTGGCAGTCAACGTACTTTTCCATAAAACCCACATAAGGAGGTTAAGAATGAATCGATTGTTAAAAGGAATAATGGCGTTTCTGGCTGTATTTACCCTGCTCTCCGCCCCGTTGATGGCGGCCGACATCGAACTGGCAAAGAAATCCACCCTGGAACAAATTCTACAGAAGGGTGAACTGCGGGTCGGCTTTGAAGCCGGCTACATGCCCTTTGAAATGACCGATAAGAAAGGACAGTTCGTCGGTTTCGACATCGATGTGGCAAAGGAAATGGCAAAGGCCATGAACGTGAAGTTCGTGCCGGTCAATACCGCCTGGGACGGAATTATCCCTTCGCTCATCACCGGCAAGTTCGACATCATCATGAGCGGTATGACTGTCACCCAGGAAAGAAACCTTAAAATCAATTTCGCCAACCCGTATATCGTCGTGGGCCAGACCGTGCTGATCAACAACAAACACAAGAGAACTGTCAAATCCTACAAGGATCTCAACAAATCGAACTACATCGTGACGTCCAAACTGGGGACCACCGGGGAACAGGCGGTAAAACGCATGATTCCCAAATGCACCTACAAATCCTTTGAAACTGAAACAGAAGCCGTACTTGAAGTGGTCAACGGCAAGGCCGATGCGTTCGTTTACGACCTGCCCATGAATGTAGTGTTCATGGCCCAGCAGGGAGCAGGCAAGCTCACATTTCTGGACACCCCATTTACTTTCGAGCCGCTGGCCTGGGCTATCAACAAGGGAGATCCCGATTTCATGAACTGGCTCAACAACTTTCTCTGGCAGATCAAAAATGACGGCCGCTACGACCGCATCTATCAGAAGTGGATTAAGAGCACCGACTGGATCAAGGACGTGCAGTAGAAAATTGAGCTTTACCCTGGGGAATGGACTTCGCATTCAACAGAACTGACGCTGAAATTGGGCAAAAGAGAGGGGTGCAACGGTCTCGTGTCGAAAAGTGGTAGTAAGAGAGCTTTGCATAACATATGATTTATATGTCTGTCAGGGTAATGGGTTGTGGCTTTTATGCAGGAAAATTTTATTGAACCATAGCAACGCCCCCATATATACTACAAAGATTGTACAGGCGGAGACTGCATAAGTCTTCCTGACTATTATACTTTGGGGCTGTTTTGGCATTATGGATGCGGATATGCCGCCGTTGACGAAGGCATTAACATGGTTCCTGCGAAATGCCAAAACCCATTACCCTGCAGACCACAACAATAAAAATTCAAAGGTCTCAGTCAATGGCTTTCAGTCCAAGCGACATGCGCATGCAAAGCAAGACAACCTATTATTTCTGGATAGGAGTCTTTATCGTCCTTATCCTTGCGG
>JAWOHP010000008.1:0-6062 GCA_046485065.1 Desulfobacterales bacterium
GAAGAGGGCATCATCGGTCTTCTCCCGATCGCCAGTGCCGTAATTGCCGCCAACATGATCATGTCCATGATGGTTATCAGCGGACTGGCCTCCAAGTTTTCGATCATCCTGATGGACATCAGCGGCAGCAGTATTCTGCTGGCCACACTCTTTACCGGTGTTTTCAGCCTTATTCTCGGGATGGGTGTACCACCGATCGCCACCTATGTTCTGACTTCGGCCCTGACCGCGCCGACCATTCAGAAACTGGCCATGCTCAACGGCATCCCTGAAGATGCGGCGCTTCTCGCAACCCATATGTTTCTGTTCTATTTTGCAGTGCTGGCTGAAGTCACACCTCCGGTTGCGCTTTCCGCCTATGCGGCCAGCTCGGTCATGGGCACCGATCCGATTAAAACCGGTGTGTTTGCAGCGCGCGTGGCTCTTCCTAAATATTTTATCGGTCTTACTTTCATTCTTTCATTCAGCGGAACCGCTCTTCTGATCATCCCGGTTCTACAGACCATGCACGGATTTGGGGCGTTCTGTTTTATTGCGCTTCGCTTTCTTTTCTCCATTATGGCCGTAATTTTTCTGAATGTGGCGGTTGTGGGATTTTTTGTAAAATCGCTTTCCACCTGGGAGAGGATCATAACGGGAATCTGTGCCGTTCTTTTGTTTTATCCGAATGTTAACATGAATTTGGTAGCCGGAGTGATCTCCGGTATCATTGTTATAAAAAACTGGACGGATGCCAGAAAAGGAAAAATAAAAACCGGAATCCTGCCGACCTGAGTCTGAGAAAATTAATAAGGAGATGCTCTATCATGAACGGCAAAGAACGGATCATCACCGCCCTGAATGTTTGGCAACCCGACCGTGTTCCTCTGTACATTCATGGAATTAACGAGGCTCCGATTATCGGTATCGGGAAACACATCACAGACGGTCTTCCTGAATCGAAGCAGTTTCATGATATGAACGATTCCGAGAAAATGAAACTGCTCGATACCCTTTTTCTTCTTCATGAAGTTTTTGGCGTGGACGGGTTCACATCTTTTGAAATTGGTCACGAAATCGCAATAAATGAGAAAGACGTAAAAGACGACTGGGGTGTCATATACAGGCGTAATCCTCACGGACTTCCTGTTCCCATCGGCCACCCTCTAAAAGATTCCGGTAATCTTATCAACTTTCATGCTCCTGAACCGAATCGCGGGCATCTTCTTTTGCTTGATCTTGCCAGGGACCGGTTCAAGGGGAATGTCGCTCTTTTCTGGCTGATGCGAGGTGTCTTTGTTCACAGCTGGCGACTGACGGGTATGGAAAACTACATGTTAAAGCTGTATCAGGAGCCCGGGTTTATTCATATCATATCGGCCATGGTGACGGAATACAACCTGAAGCAGCTTGACATGCTGTTTGCTGCCGGCATTGATGTGCTTGTTGTGGAAGACGATATTGCAGCAACAAACAACCTGCTTATCTCCCCGAAACATTTCCTGGAGTTTGTCAATCCGTACAACAGGAAACTCGTAGATCGTGCCCATGAACTCGGTCTTAAGGTCGTGCGCCACAGTGACGGGAATCTCTGGTCGATCATGGATATCCTTATTGAATCTGGATACGACGGTCTTAACCCACTGGAACCTCAGGCGGGCATGGATCTGAAAAAGGTAAAGGATAAGTACGGGGATAAAATCTGCCTTCTGGGCAATATTGACTGCAAGGAACTTCTCCCCTCCGGCACCCCGGAGCAGGTCGATGCAGCAGTAAAACATGCAATTGAAGTTGCGGCAAAAGGCGGAGGATACATTCTCTGCGATTCCAACTCGCTTCATCCTGCGGTCAACCCTGAAAACTGCATAGCAATGTTTGAGGCCACAAAAAAATATGGACTCTATTAATAATTCTCCGACTCCGAAAACCCGGGCATTGATTTCATCACCTTACGTCATTTTTACAATGCTCTTTCTGCTATACATGTTCGACTATATAGACCGGCTGGTCATAGTCTCGCTTTTTCCTTTTCTAAAAGCTGAATGGGGAATCACGGACACCCAGTGCGGCCTGCTTGTTTCCGCCGTATACTGGTCTATTCTCATCTTTACCCTGCCCGTATCGATTCTTATCGACAGGTGGAGCAGAATAAAAAGCATCGGATTGATGGCCGTGTTGTGGAGTATTGCCACCCTTGCGTGCGCTTTCACGAAAAACTTCGGGCAGCTTTTTGCGGCCAGAACCGCCATCGGCCTTGGTGAAGCAGGCTATGCACCCGGTGGAACCGCCATGATATCGGCGCTCTTTCCGAAAGAGAAAAGGGCGAAGTTTTTGGGAATCTGGAATGCCTCCATTCCTTTGGGAAGCGCGCTCGGCATTGCCTTAGGCGGGATAATCGCGGAGCGTTTCGGATGGAGGCATGCATTCGGTCTTGTAGCCCTGCCGGGCATTATCGTAGCCCTGCTGTTTTTCTATGCAAAAGATTATGAGACCATTGCGCTTACAAAATTTAAAAAAAGCGGAGATGAAAAAAGAGAAGAGAGGATGCGATGGAGCGAAATCGCAAGGCATCTGCTTGGAAACAAAACTCTCATATTCAACAATTTCGCTTTTGCGGCCAATACATTTGTTACAACAGCCATGCTGACGTGGCTTCCCAGCTATTTTCAGAGAGTGGAAGGAATATCCATGAGTAGGGCTTCCACAAAGGGGGGCGTGGTAATGCTCCTTGCCATAATCGGTGCGCCTTTGGGAGGCTGGCTTGCGGACAGATGGCTTAAAAGAAGAAAAAACGCGAGACTTCTTTTTCCTTCATTATCATCATTCGCGACGGCGGCCCTGCTTTTTATAGCTTTCAGCTTTTACCGCGGGGCAATTCAATACGCGGTTCTCCTGGCAGCCGGTATAGCGGCGGTTGCTTTCGTGCCTGCTGCCGTTGCCGTGACGCAGGATGTTGTCCATCCGGGTGTCAGGGCGGTATCGTTAAGCCTGTGCGTAATCGTTCAGCATATATTGGGGAGCGCGCTTGGGCCTCCTGCCATCGGTGCCCTCTCCGATGCCTTCGGGCTCGAAACAGCCATGGTTTTTCTGCCTCTGTTTGCGTTGCTGGCAGGAATTCTCTTCTTTATCGGCTCTTTTTTCTATGTTTCGGATGCGAAGCTTGTTGAAAATATGGAAACTTTAAAAGAAGATGGTTGATACCGTAACTATCGCGCTATCCTGTAAGCACAGTTTTTCAGCGTGCACTCTTGACATTTATATATGCTGGCTTCAGGCGGCTTAGTAGTCAACATTATCCAGAATGATAGAGATTTTAACGGGAAAATGATACCGCTTTCCTTGAGCTTAACGCCTATGGCATAAGCATTTACCGATTCAAACAGAATTTTCTGCGCGTCAACAGGGATGTTTCCATATCCGGGGCCAAATCTGCAACCTGCAAAAAGCCTATTCTTTGCGGCTTCATTTTTAAGATATGAATGAACTTCATCGGACAGCGCTTCCAGAAGCGCAACACCAACCGCATCTAAAAAAAGAGCATCGAGAGCCTTTCCCTGTGTCATGAGTTTTGAAGTTTCACTCTCTAGTTCAGAACCGATTGTACATATGATGGATGCCAGAAAAGGTTTGTCTGCGCCGTTGTTTTCATAAGGAAGGAACGAAAAAACAGGATCTGCTGTATAAAGGGGACGTATTGTATAAACGAAGGCCGGATTAACCAGAGTCGAAGCACGTTCCAGAATATCCGCAGCCAGTCTTTTCCTTTTTGCATCCGGCTTGTAATTACTTCCGCCTGCATACCGCGATACATCTTCAGGAGTAACTTCCAAATCTTTGAAGCTCAGTTTTATGGCACTGTTCATGTCATTAATATACCTTTTTTTGCCTTTAATGCTGAAAGAGATGTATATGACAACGGTTTCAGTGTCAATTAAAAGGGAATATCCTCCTTGACCTATCTTCCTGCTTTTGTTAAACAAGTATACGTTGATCCGCCCGCTGACAGCGTGTTATGCAAATATCTCATCATTAGGAGCGATTATGGATAATGAAATTTTTGAAAGACTGACCAGGGCTATCATCGAAGGAAAGGATAAGGATGCAATAAGCTTTTGCAGGGAAGCGGTCGAAAAAGGTCTGACAGCCCGGTCTGTTCTTGAGAATGGACTCATGCCCGGAATCAGTAAAGTCGGCGAATTGTTCAGCATAGGTGAGTATTTCCTGCCGGAACTGCTTATTTCAGGCAAGGCAATGCAGGCGGCCGTGGCCGAACTTGAACCTCTGCTGAATGCCGGAGGCGCGAAATTCCACGCAGGCAAATATCTTATCGGAACAGTAAAGGGAGATATCCATGACATCGGCAAGAACATAGTCACAATGATGCTGAAAGGAAACGGATGGGAGGTTACCGATCTGGGTGTAGATGTTCCGCCCGAAAAAATATGCACAGCAATTGCAGAGGGAGATTACGATATCTTCGGAATGTCAGCCCTTTTGACAGTCACAATGCCGGAAGCAGATAAAGCCATAAAAGCAATCAGGAATGCCGGATTGAGGGATAAAATTAAAATCATGGTAGGAGGCGCGCCGGTGACCCAGGAGTTTGCAGACAAAATCGGCGCTGACGGGTACGCAAAAGACGCTTTTGAGGCTGTTAACAAGGCTTTCAGCCTGAAAGGGAAAACTCTGCAGGAGGAGGTATGATCATAATAGGTGAAAAAATCAACTCTTCCCGCAAAAAAATCGCAGAAGCCATAACCTTCGGAAACGTGGAATATATTCAGAGTGAGGCTAAAGTACAGAGCGATGCCGGTGCGGACTATATAGATGTAAATGCGGCAGCATTCATGGAGAAAGAAGCGGAGTATCTCAAATGGATTATCGAAGTTGTGCAGGAAGTAACCGATCTTCCGTTGTGCATCGACAGCCCTGATCCCAAAGTCATAAAAAAAGTCATTTCACTACTGAAAAAACCTCCGATGATCAATTCGATCACACTAGAACCATCGCGCCTGGAAAGCATACTTCCTCTTGTTCACGATTACAGGGCGACAGTTATCGGCCTGTGCCAGACAGGAAGTCAGATAGGCAGAAGTACGGCCGAAAAAGTTGAAATAGCCGGCCGTCTGATCGAAAAGGTTACTTCATCCGGCATTGGGATAGAGTCCCTCTATATCGACCCTCTGGTCTTTCCTGTAGGGGCGGATTCGAACTCCGCCTGTGCCACCCTAAATGCGATAGAAGAAATAATGAAACAGTTTCAGGGCGTGCATACTATATGCGGCCTTACCAATGTTTCACACGGACTTCCCAACCGTAAACTGGTGAATCGGACATTCCTGGCAGAGGCTGTTGCGCGCGGTCTCGACGCGGCAATACTCGATCCATCAGACAAACAGCTCCTCGGTGTCCTGCGAGCTTCTTTAATGCTGATGGGAAAAGATGAGTATTGCATGGAATATATAAAGGCTTTCCGGAAAGGTCTGCTTGAATAAAAAAACCGTTGAAGAAGCCGGATAAGCTGTATCGGAATGTAACAAATCGACCAGAGTTGAAGAAGTTAAGTGATATAAAGGTTTGGGTAAAAAAACCGCCGTCATGGTTTTTCAACCTTTCGAGACGCGCCTCCGTTCTTCATCGCGGATCTCGCGGCGCAGCAGTTTGCCTACTTTCGATTTGGGGAGCATATCCCTGAATTCGATATAAGCGGGAACTTTATAGGGAGCCAGTCGTTCGCGGCACCATTTAATCAGATCCGACCCGCCGACACCCCGCGCGTCCTCTTTAAGCACCACGATGGCCTTTATGCGTTCGCCAACACGCTCATCGGGTACGCCTACTACGCAGGCTCCAATAACCGTAGGGTGATCCTGAAGGATGGCTTCTACTTCCGATGCCGATATCCGGTAGCCTTTATGCTTTATGAGGTCGGCGCTCCGCTCAACATAATAGAGTTCGCCATCTTCATCTTCACTCACAAAATCACCCATTCGGCAATAGATTTTACCGCCGATCGAAACACATGTCCGCTCGGTTTCCTCCGGCTTGTTCCAGTATCCTTTAATGGTGTAAGGTGAAGATAC
>JAWOHP010000061.1:0-17599 GCA_046485065.1 Desulfobacterales bacterium
CCGATTGGATTGATTCAAATTGTTTGGGTATGTATGCCCAGACGAAACATATTTATGACATTCACTATAAAAAGGCACTATGGCTCAATATAATAATCTAATGGAAATTTTCAAGTTACTGGAAAAGTCGAATTGCAGAGAGTGCAATGAACCGACATGCCTTGCATTTGCCGCCGCAGTTTTTAAAGGACAACGGCAGATCAATGAATGTACCCGTCTGGATAAAGAAACGATCGAACGTTTCGGCTTAAAAACTCAGAAAATAGCAAACCAGGAACAGGATAATGATGAAACACTCGAACTTCTTAAAATAAAACTATCCGCTATAGACCTTGCTTCATCGGCAAAGAGGCTGGGCGGGAAGTTTTCTGATGATAAACTGACGCTAAAAGTTCTCGGCAAGGACTTCAGTGTTGATTCAAAAGGAAATCTTTCATCTGATATACATATGCACCAGTGGATTGTTTTCCCTGTTCTCAATTATATAACAAATGGAGCCGGAATACCGGTATCCGGGAAATGGGTTCCTCTGAGGGAACTCAAAAGCGGGCAGACATGGTACAGACTCTTCGGGCAGAGATGCGAAAAGCCCTTAAAAAAAGTTGCGGACACATATACGGATCTCTTTGAGGATATGATTCACATCTTTAACGGGGAGAAAGTCGAAAATCATTATGAATCGGATATTTCGCTCGTTCTCCACCCACTTCCAAAAGTCCCTATCCTGATCTGCTACTGGAAGCCTGACGAGGGTCTTGAATCGGATCTCAATTTCTTTTTTGATTCAACGGCGGAAGATAACCTTAATATTGAATCTCTGTTTGCTCTCGGGACCGGTCTTACAAGGATGTTTGAGAAAATAGCCTTAAGACACGGCATACAATAATCATTAATTATCCATCCCCTTTATTTCAGCGTTAAATCGACCCAGCTCTCCCTGAATTTCTCTTTCTTTTCCGGCGTAAGCGATTTTGGTTCAATGATGAATATTCTTTCTGGTTCAACCTTTCCTGATTTTAAAGCGAATCATCAATCGCTATTTTTTTCAGGGATATATTCCCAGTAACATTAAGGTAAGCTTTTCTGCTTTTTGATTGAACAAAAGATATCTTTGCATCGGTATCAAGTAATTTGGTCGTCTGAAAACGTTAATGTCTGAAAACGTTAATTGACGAATTCGGCAAACTATGCAACATTATAATTAAAAGATTGCTTATAAACTTGGGAGCAGGAGGCTTGTTAAAAAAAATAAGTATAAATCTGAAATATAGAAACGACTTGTTAGATGGAGAAGGAGAAATTTATGTCAAGAATGAATATTAGGTATCTGGTGCCGATTTTTTTCATGGCAGGTATTTTGTTAACCGTTTCATCTGTTTTTGCAGCCCCGCTGAATAACTTCACGGCTACAATGGTCTCTTCGGGAATGGAAATGCCCATGGCAAAAATGGGAACCAAGAGCCGTGTAGAAAATCCGGGCATGAAAGGCCTTGTAACTATCAGTCTCTCAGACGCAAAAAAGACCATTATGTTGAACAGTGTCACAAAGACATACTTCGAGCAGCCTATACAAACTCATGAAAGAACACCGGATGTACATGATCCGGATATGGTATTGGATAAAAAAAAGGTGGGGACCGATACGATTGACGGCCATCCGTGCATCAAATACGATACTGTTTTTTACCGCAAGAGCAAGCCTGAGGAAAAACACAAAGCAACGATCTGGGAGGCGCAGGACTTAAGTAATTTCACTATTCAAACCGAAGTTGCAGTCCCGGCTAACCCCAACCATCAGGGTTCCGGGGGTAAGATGATCATGAAGTTCAAAGATGTCAGGTTAGGCGCGGCCACAGCCTCCATGTTTGAGGTGCCTGGGGATTACAGGAAAGTTAACAGCGTGCAGGAAGTAATGGGCATCGGTGGTATGGGGAATATGAATGAAATGATTAAGAGAATGCAGAAGGGACAGCGGCCGCCAAAGCCATGACCGACATCATTCTGCGTACCATAAACCTGACAAAGCTCTACAAAAACAGATTGGCGGTTGATCATCTGAATATCGAGGTCAGGAAGGGTGAAATATTCGGCTTTCTTGGTCCCAACGGCGCAGGAAAAAGCACAACCATCCGCATGATTCTGCGTCTCATATTTCCCACTGAAGGAGATGTTGAGATTTTCGGGGCATCCCTGAAAGAAGCCGGACACAGAGCTTTGGAGAATGTGGGTGCTGTTGTAGAAAAGCCGGCTTTTTATGGTCACCTCTCTGCATTGCGCAACATGGAAATCCTGGGGGGACTGCAAAGGCCGGTTTCCCGCCGGAAAATAATGCAATATCTTGAACGGGTGGAGCTTGCGGACAGGGCTGGCGATCCGGTTAAAACATATTCCCACGGTATGAACCAGCGTCTTGGGCTTGCCCTGATCCTGCTGAAGGAACCACAGCTCATCATCCTTGATGAACCTACTACCGGCCTTGATCCGCAGGGAATGAAGGAGGTGCGGGAGCTTATACTGGAATTGTCCCGCGAACGGGGAGTAACAGTCCTGTTATCCTCCCACCTGTTGTATGAGGTGGAGATGATTGCAACCCGGATGGCCATAATTCATCATGGCAGATTTCGTGTGGAGGGCAGCGTCCACGATCTGCTGAAAAAGGGACCATCAGGGGTGCTTATTAAAGTTGACCGTCCCGCGGAAGCAATTCAATTTCTTAAAACAAATGAGTCATACAGGTCCGCAATAATCCACAGCGACGGCATCAAAGTCGAGCTGGATCAGGATAGCATCCCGGAACTTAACAGGCAGCTGGTTAATGCCGGCTTCAATGTTAAAGCCCTGGTGCCACAGCGTTCACTTGAAACTTATTTTCTTAACCTGATCGAGGGACATGAAGGAGCGGACAACCCATGATTCGCCTGATATGGTTTGAGCTGATAAAGACCTTTACCCGATGGCGGACCTATATAGGTTTTATTGCGTTTGGAATCATCGTCCCAATGGTAGTGATCGGACTGAAACTGGGCGGGCAGAATTCTTTTAAAAGGAGCCTGCTTTCCCTCCTTCAGAATGACTTCATCATCGGCGGCAACGTCCTCAACGGATGGTTTTTCGGCTTCTTCTTCATGGGTGCCCTCTGGGTGCATGTACCTATCGTTTTGACTATCGTTGCCGGGGACCAGATCGCCGGCGAAGGGAATGCGGGAACTTTTCGTTTTCTCCTAACGCACTCTGTTTCAAGAATCAGAATCATTGCGGCCAAGTTTATAGTTACACTTATTTATACGGCCGTTATGGTACTCTTCATAGGCGGACTGACTATAGGCCTTTCTCTCTGGACTTTTGGCGGCGGTGATTTGCTCGTCATACGCAAGGGAATCCTGGTCATCCAGGAAACCAGGCTCCCGTATCTCTTTCTGATGGCTTACGGATTGGCCACCCTTGCGATGTTTGTCGTATCCTCGCTCTGTTTCCTTTTCTCCGCTTTCACAGATAACTCGATCGGACCCATAATCGCAACCATGGCGGTCATTATTATAAGTATTATTATAATATCTTTGCCGTTCGAGCTGTTCCAGGCGATACGACCATACCTATTTGTCAACTATTTTGATGCCTGGCAGAAAGTTTTTGATGATCCGGTTCCCTGGAATATCATCCGGAAGGACATCTCCATCCTTGCCGGCTTTATGATCACTTTTTTTCTCACGGCAGTTGTCTATTTTTCAAGAAAGGATATTCTTTCGTAAATGAAAAGCATCAACAGGATCAAATCATTATTTATAATAATTGCGTTGATCGTATTATTTTCGATAAAGGTATCGGCTCAGGAAAACCCTGAAACAAAACCGGAACCCGGCACCCTTCAGGCCTTCAATGCGATCATAAGACCATATTTGAACCTGAGCGATTATACCGTAAGAATACAGGTTAAAGTAATGATACCGGGTTTCAGAATACCTGACTTTGAGGCCCTTCTCTATTTCAAGAAACCGGACAAGTTTCATATCGAAACGAAAAGTTTTGCGCCCATTCCACGCAACAGCGGTTTTTTCGATCCTTTCCAGTTCGATCCGGAGAAAAACCGGATCACATTCAAACAAACCGTGAGTCTGGACGATATGCAGGCAGATTTATACAGGGTGGAACCCGGCGAAAGTGAAACCCGCGTCCGGTTTTACAATGTGTGGGTTGGAGGCAATCCCGGGCGGATTCTGCAGGTGGAAAACCATTCGTTCAAAGGCACAAAAGCCCTGGTAAAACTGACATATAAAAATGTAGAGCAGGGTCCCGAAAACTGGCTGATGCCCGAAAAAGCTTACATCCATCTTACATTTCCGGAGGGGATGCAAGGCAATGATAATTCATCATTTTTAATAAAAGACAACCCTGTCTCCGCAGGAAGGATCAAACCTGATGAGATGCAGGGAGAAGGCGATATTTATATTTCATACAGTAACTGGCAGATCAATACGGGTATTGAAGACAGTCTATTTCAAATAAAATGAAAAACTCTATAATTCAACAATACAGATACTTTTTAAAGGATACTATCCGGAAGCATATCGATTTCTCGGAAACCGATCAGAACAGAGGTATTGCTCCGCCCCCGATTCAAAAACCTTATACCGATAATGCCGTTATAAAAGAACTTCCAAAGCCTCACGCATTAAAAGATATCCCTGCGATAAGACTTTCGGACGCGATTAAAAACCGCAAAAGCCGCAGAGCTTACAAAAACAAGTCGCTTACACTCGATGAGCTTTCTTTTCTTCTATGGGCGACTCAAGGCATACGCAGAATAATCGATAGCGGACATGCGTACAGAACCGTCCCTTCTGCGGGATGCCGTCATGCCCTTGAAACATATCTCTGCGTTCTGAATATCGAGGGTTTGCAGTCAGGAGTATATCGCTACCTGCCATTGGAGCACCAGCTTATTTTTGAATTTACTGATGATCGGCTTAAAGAAAAGATCGTGGAAGCCGTTTATCGTCAGTCGTATCCGGGGAAGGCCGCCGTAACCTTTGTATGGACTGCCATACCTTACAGAATGGAATGGAGATACGATCTCGCGGCACACAAAGTAATTGCTATTGACGCCGGCCATGTCTGTCAGAATCTTTACCTTGCCTGTGAAGCCATAAGCGCCGGAACATGTGCTATCGGTGCTTATGATCAGGAGGCCATGGACAGATTGCTTAGGATCGACGGCGTTGATGAGTTTACCATTTACATAGCCCCTGTGGGGAAAGTAAAAACTGATCTTTTTAATGCAGAAGAAAACAAAAATGGTTAATAATGTAATCGGGTCGGTTATCGATATCATCTACAAACAAAGCATTGACAACAGCTAAAACGATTGATGATTAACGATAGAAACATTCACTGCAATTTATAAATCAGGCTGTTTTTCCCGAAGTTGATGATGAGCGGCGTCTGTTAGTGGCGGATCTGCATGAAGCTGACAGCCCAACGATCCTGAATACTTCGCTGTCCTACGGGATCCGTCATCCGGATCTTCTCCCCGATGGGCTATTGGGATACGGGAGCGGTCATCGCCACTTTGTCGTGAGACCGGTTGTCACCTGAGATGTAGCGAAAGAGCCTTTTGAATGCCCTGTTTCCGGCCTCTTCAAGTTCTCCCTCCATGACGGTTTCGGCAAGGATGTGGGGGGAATAATCGCGGATCTCGAAATTATTATCTTTTTTCAATATGTTGTATTTAGACTCTTCGATCGCCATGGCCTCCATCGCTCCAAAGATTATGACCGATGCTGTAGTATAATACGTATTGAGTGTTTCATGATCACCACCGCTATCAAATATAATCAATCCGTCCTGAATAACCTATCAAAGAAGCCGCCGCGCCAGGTGCCCGACAATAAAGGCGGAAATTCCGCAGGCGATCATCCCCCAAAGCATATCGACATTCGTCATGGAAAGGGGCCAGTCTTTCAAGAGAGCGTAATTCGTTAGATAATAAACCCCGTATAAAACGAGACCAAACAGGATCCCCCAGAGAACTCCCTCGACACCGGATCCTGCTCTTGGATTTCTCGGTAGAACGAAAAGAATAAAACCAAGGACGATTAGCATCCAAACAAGGACGCTGGAGGGGATGTTCGGACTCATGCTTCCGCCCGTCATCCTGGACAAGAGTCCCAATTGCGACCGGTAAAAATTTTTACGATACCTACAATCCAGGTGAGATCAACAAAAATGAACACAAAAATGAAAATCAATAGGCTGATGACATAGAGCTTTATATAGGCGAGAATCGGCATAAAATGTCCTTTTTCTGAAGTGAATTCAAATAAAATTGGCCGGCTTAATTAATATAACTTTAGTTAAAATATAGGTCTCTTTGTCTCAGGAATCAACATTACCACTGAAACATTATAACTATCATGTGTCATGCAAGATTTATTGACAACCGAGGAGGTCTTTCCTATACTAATAAAATGCCTTATCAACCAAAATATATGCCATAGATGTAGGAGATGGTGGACGGAATTATTATGGAGGTGGATGATGACGCTTAATGAATATTTCGACAACGCAAGGGGATACGGGGTTCTTGCAACGGCTGACAGTGCAGGGAAGGTGAAGTCATCCCTCCTGACAGAATGAGCATTTCCCGTCGAAAAACGGCCTTTGTGGCCATGATCCTTTTGCTGGTCCTGCTGCTGGCTTCCTGCCTCTTGCCCATCAGGACTTTCGATGAACAGAAGTGGCGGGAGCAAGTGGAGTCTGCAGACCCGGCACTTCTCTATGCCCAGCATCTGAAAGACGGCCGCTATTTCAATCCCTGGATGCCCATGCAGAAGGGCTTTAGTGATTTTCTGCGCTGGCAGCTTTCTGACAAGACCACCTATGCTCCGGGGGAGGAAAAGGATGTTCCCGCCGTCTTATCAGATCTCCCTGAGCGGATACGGTCAACACCGGGCGATTTTATCGCCTGGATCGGTCATGCTACATTTCTGATCAGAATCAACGGAGAATACTGGATCACCGATCCGATGTTTTCGGAGCGGGCGTTGCTGCCGAAAAGGAAAACCCCGCCTGGTCTCTCCCTCAATGAGTTTGCGGCCCTGCCCGGTAAGAAAAACGTGCTGATTTCCCACAGCCATTACGATCATCTGGATTCCGAAAGCATCAGGCGTCTCCCCCCCGACACGCGGGTCTATGTACCCCTGGGACTCAAGGCTCTGATGAATGATCTCGGAAAACAGGACGTGGTGGAAATGGACTGGTGGCAAACTGTTTCCTGCGGCGACCGCTGTCAAGTGGTCTGTCTTCCCGCCCAACACTGGTCGCGGAGGATTACTCAAAACACAGATACCACCCTGTGGGCGAGTTTTCTGCTGGTGACCTCCGACCGGAAAATCTATTATGGCGGAGACAGCGGCTACTTTATCGGCTACCGGGAGATCGGACGCCGCTATCCAGGCATCGATTACGCCCTGCTGCCAGTTTCCGCCTATGACCCGCGCTGGTTCATGCATTATGCCCATATGGATGCCCGGGAGGCGCTCGACGCCTTCCGTGACCTGGGAGCCCGTTACTTTATCCCGACCCAATGGGGAACCTTCCGTTTGGGAGATGAACCGATCGGGCATGCTCCATCAGCATTGTCAGAGGCCGCGCAATCTACCAAGACCGATCCTGCCCGGATGATCGTCATGAGTATCGGGCAGCTTTTGCCCATCGAAATTCAACAATCAAAATCTTCAAAATGAGGTTGTTATTTTTTAGACCAGGCCGCAATTAAAACCAGCTATCAGGCTTTATAAATGTTATCCGTCTTCCGATTCGTTTTTCGCCCTTCTTAAAACCATCTGAATGTCTCCCAGTACCCTCCTTTCAAATCCGGCTTCACAGCATGAGAGGTAATATATCCATTTTCGGATGAAGGCTTTATCAAATCCCATATTGGCAATCCGGTCCGTCTGGCTGATGAACCGGAGCCGCCATTCCCTGAGAGTTCTGGCATAATTGGCACCGATGTTTTCAAGATGCTCAACTATAAATTGCGTATGCCCGGAGATTGCCTGGCAGAGAACTGTCAATGAAGGCAGAAAGCCGCCGGGGAAAATATGCTTTTGTATCCAGTCCCGCTCTTTTCGATAATTCTCGTAACGGTGATCCGGTATTGTAATTGTCTGAAGTACGACACGCCCGTTTGGTTTCAGGAGATGATCGCAGGTTTTAAAAAAAGTTCCAAAATATTGGTTTCCCACGGCCTCCAGCATTTCGATGGAGACAATCTTATCAAAAGCCCCCGTCATATGGCGGTAATCTGTCAGCGCTATTGTGACGAGGTCACTCAAGCCTGCTTTTTCAACCCGCGCACTGGCCATTTCATGTTGGGCTTTTGATATGGTAATGCCGGTCACCCTGCAACCGGTCTGTTTGGCTGCTTCAATTGCAAAGCTTCCCCAGCCGCAGCCGATTTCAAGAACGTGATCTTCCTTTCTAATTTCAGCTTTCCTTATAATGGTGTTCAGCTTATTCTGCTGGGCTGTTTCCAGTGTGTCGCCGTCGCTTTTAAAAATCCCGCAGGAATATGTCATTCTTTCATCTAAAAATGTTTGATAAAAATCATTTCCCAAGTCATAGTGGTACTTAATATTTTTTTTACTCCCGAAGATGCTGTTCAGATGATTTCTGTCTGCAACCTTTTCCATTATTCGTGAGAAAATTGCAGTCGTGAAATTTCCGTCAGTGAAGACTTCCCGGTTTTCAATAAAGACCTTAAAAACATCCACCAGGTTGGGTGTATCCCATTCATTTTCCATATAGGATTCCCCAAGTCCGATGTCTCCGTTTAAAATAACTCTTGAAAAAAAACGGTAATCCCGAATATGCACATAAGCATTTATATTGGAACCGACAGGGCCAAACCGGACAGATTTACCATCGGGAAAAGAGACCTCCAAAGACCCGGTGTAAATTTTTTCGAACAGCTTCAGTAGTAAACCCATACAGGTGCGTTGCATCCTGGTAGGAGGATTCTTACGAATCGTGCCGGGGCTGAGAGGTACGGGTTTATCATTAAACACCAGTTTTTTTTTGAAATATAATTTCGCGGCCTCCCAATATATTCTGGGGATGCTAAGATGGGGAACAACGGGGTGCTTCAAAATGAGTTTAACTTGATTGAAAAAGTTAAACGGCACCGCCTCTCCAAGGAGTTCGGCGTCAAATACCTTCCGTTCATTTATAATTAGTTCTATTCGGATAGTGAGGAGATCGCTCAGGTCCGAAAAATAGAATTGATACGTCCCTTCAATTTTATTGAACGGGGAGACATGAAACGATTTTGCTGCCGAATATCTTAGAAATCCGTTTTCAATAGAAGACTGGGGCTCCTGAAGAACGTAAAGATGTTTTTCCCCGTAGGTGTTGTTGATTTCCGTGACAATGCATACAATCTCACCGCTTTTAGAAAAACAATAATAGAAACTGACGGGATTAAATACATAGTTTAAATATCTTGCCGAAGTGATTAGCATGACCTTTGAAACAGGAGTTTTGAGTTGATTAAGCTCAAGCTGTTTAAGGAGTTTATCCTTAATGCTTATCCCGGATGAGTCCAGATAGTCTCTGTCCGATATTGTGGTAAGTCTTTTCCGGTTGTATCCGAACAGGGGATTCTTCCGGTCAATATCATGCAACTCATCCAGATCCAGCCCGTATACGTATATTGGATACTCAAAACTATTGGGAGTCGGTTCATAACGGTTATGACTTACATGACCGATAAACAGCTTTGAGTTCATGGTTCTATCCCAATCGCTTTGGCTGCCTGAATCCCTGATTTTACGCCATCTTCGTGAAATCCATAGCCAAAGTAACTTCCGCAAAAACAGGTTTGCCGCTGACCGTTCAACCCGGCTAAATCTTTTTGAGTATCAAAAGCGCCGGGGTCAAATACCGGATGCGTATACGAAATGCGACGGATGACCTTTGATTCCGGGATCTCTTCAGCGGGATTAAGGGTGACAAAATAATCTCTTTTCGTTTTCAATTGCTGGAGTCGGTTCATGTAATAGGTCACCGTGATTGGAGAGTCGGTAACCCCTTTTCTTTTTCGAGTGTAATTCCAGGAAGCCCACGCCCTTTTGCTGGGAGGCATGAATGACCGGTCGGTGTGAAGCCAGGTGTCATTTTTTGAATATTTCCAAGGAGACAGAAGTGCTGTTTCTTCCGGCGATGGATCGGAGAGCATTGCAAGCGCTTCATCGGCATGAGTTGCAATTATAACGCGGTCGTAAGTTACCTTTCTTCCGTCAGCCAAGGTTAAAACAACCTCTTTATTCTCTCTTTTTATGTTTTTCACAGGTTGATTCGTTATAGCATGTCCATTAAACCGGGCCAGAAATGATTTTACATAGGTATGACTTCCGCCCGTGATAAAATGCCACGGAGGATGATTACCTAAGGCCAAGAGCCCATGATTTGAGTAAAACCGGGCGAATGTCTTCATCGGGAATTCCATCATTGCAGTATCCGGCGATGACCAGATCGCCGCTGCCATCGGGATAACAAACTGCTGAATCACCGCATCGCTGAAATTGAACTGTTTCAGGAACCGGCCCAGAGTAATATCCTCTAAACGCTTATTATCGTAATCCTCCTTTGTTTTTCGGATGAACCGGATTATTTCTGTTAAAAAATGTATGTATTTAGGACGGATTATATTCCGGCGCTGAGCAAAAAGGGCATTCATATTGCGGGTAGCATAGAACAATCCGGTTGTTTGGCAATAATAACTGAAGGACATGTCCGTCATTGCAATCGGCACATCAAGCGTTTCAAGAAATTTGATAAAATTGGGATAGGTTGAGCGATTGAGGACAATAAATCCGGTGTCCACCGGAGTCCCGGCATCCGGACCGTCAGGGATTATAATTGTATTGGTGTGTCCACCCACATATTTGTTTTTTTCATACAGAGTGACATCATGTTTTCTCTGCAGCAAGTGGGCAGCAACAATGCCCGAAACACCTGCGCCTATGACAGCGATTTTATAACGTCCTGTATCATTCATATGATTCAATCCTAAGCAAAAATGCTTTAGTATCAAATATTTACTATTTATAACTCCGTAGCGCTCATTTCCTTCTTTAACAAGGCCAGCTCCCTGATCATTAATTGCCGGGCCATCTCGGCGGTTTCCTCGACCGTAAGTTCGGCGAATGTTTCGTAGGGGATCTCTTTCGACATTCTCGCCCGTATGCGATGAATTCCGCTTGTTTTCATCTTCAATTTAGGCAGTGCATTGCCGGTCCCGTTTATTACGATTGGAAGAATCGGAACTTTCGCGTTTTTCGCCAGGATAAAAGCGCCCGGCTTGAAGCTCTTGATTTCACCGTCAACGGATCTTGTCCCTTCGGGGTAGAAAAATACTGAATTACCCTCGGCAAGCGTCTTCCCGGATACTGCCATCATCTTCGCCACGCCATCTTTATCGCCGCGGACTAGCTTGATGTAGCGGTTGAGTGTCATGTTCCATCCGATAAAGGGAACTCTGAAAATCTCGATCTTTGATACGATTTTATAATATATGAAAAATCTGAAATTGACCAGTATGTCGAGCTGTGACTGGTGGTTCGATATTATAATGTAAGTGGCATTCTTTCTGCAGTTTTTGCGTCCCTCTGTTTTCACTCGCCAGGTAGGCATTACCCAGATATAGATGCAACCCCAGAAACAGGTATAGTAGTGCAGGAGCTTCAGGCGTTTATCGAATGGTAGTGTAAAAAGCCATATAAATACGGCACCTGCGTAAAATACCGGAAAGGTTATCCCCATGAATACAAGCAATAATACCGATAGTAATCTTCCCATTATGCTACCAATTCAGGATTTGCGTGATCTTCAGGCATCCATCTGCCGCATAAAGAACCCCGGAAAATCCATCGGTACAGAAGATGATTACCGGTCGCGTAGCCAGAATAATTATAACTATTTATTTTAATAAGGAGGATCACTTTTTTTACAGTTTCTTTTTGACTATATGAATAAGGTTTTTTTGTGTCAAGAGGATTTTGGCCACGATTCAAAATGTTCTGTCTGAATATCCGATAACTTCTGTTTCTTGCGCTAAAACTGACCAGAATGCAGAGAAAATCATTTTTAATGAAATTTGAGATTGCAAATTGAGATTTGCCTGATTATACTATATACGATCAATTTTCTCATTCATTTCAACTGGATAACTTTCAGCCGGGGGTCAATCCTCCGATTGGTCTTAAAGATAAGTAACAATCCGATAATCAATTGGGAAATAAATGGAGAACAGACCTGTATTTGTCAGCGGAGCAACCGGGTATGTCGGCGGCCGTTTGGTTCCCCAGCTACTGCAGGCCGGGTACCGGGTCAGAGCCTTCGGGCGTTCGGTATCAACATTGAAGGGAAGGCCCTGGAGCGGGCATCCCGGGGTTGAACTTTCAGCTGGTGACGTTCTGGATAAGGAATCTCTCGTTAAGGCCTGTCAGGGCTGCCGGGAAGCTTTTTATCTGGTTCATTCCATGGTAACAGATCCGAAAGGTTATACAGAGACGGACCGGAAGGCCGCCCGTAACATGGTGGAGGCGGCTGCCGAAACAGGCCTGAACCGCATCATCTATCTCGGAGGCCTGGGCGGAAACGATGTTATCAATCTTAGCAGCCATTTACGCTCCCGGTATGAAGTGGCCCGGATCCTGCAGTCCGGCCCGGTACCTGCTACCTTTCTCCGGGCGGCCATGATCCTTGGCTCCGGGAGCGCTTCGTTTGAAATCCTTCGCTATCTTGTGGAGCGGCTGCCGATAATGATTACCCCGCGCTGGGTGGATACCATGGTCCAGCCCATCGGTATCAGTAATGTCCTCAACTACCTGCAGGGTTGCCTCGAGCACGATGAGGTTCTGGGGCAGACTTTAGACATCGGGGGACCAGATGTCGTCACATACCGGCAGCTTTTTCAAATTTTTGCTGAAGAAGCAGGGCTGCCAAGGCGGATTATCATCCCTGTTTTCTTTTTTACACCGACCCTGAGTTCATATTGGATCCATCTAATTACACCTGTCCCGGCATCCATTGCCCGGCCTCTAGCCGAAGGGCTGCGTAATACAGTGATCTGTCAGGACAACCGCATTTGGAACATCATTCCCCAGGAACTTTTAGACTGCCGTCAGACTATCCGTATGGCCCTGGACAGGATTGAACAGCAGCGGATTGATACCTGCTGGATGGATGCCGGTACTGCCGTCCCGAAGGAATGGGTTTATTGCGGGGACTCTCCATACTCAGGGGGAACGACCCTTGAGTTGGGATACACCGTTCAGATTCAAGCCGGACCGGAGGAAGTATGGGCAGCCCTGACAAGAATCGGCGGAAAGACAGGCTGGTATTTCGGGAACGGACTCTGGAAAATCCGGGGATGGTTTGACCGTCTAATCGGCGGGGTCGGCTTCAGAGCCGGAAGGCGGCATCCGGTTGAATTGCGCCCGGGAGATGCCCTTGATTTCTGGCGGGTGCTTGAGGCGGAGCCGGGTGAGCATCTGCTGCTTCTGGCGGAAATGAAGATGCCCGGGGAGGCGATGCTGGAATTCCGTCTCAAACCGCTGCCGGGCGGAAACACTGAGCTTCGGCAAATGGCCCGTTTTCTTCCCAGGGGATTGGGAGGAATCCTCTACTGGTACGGGTTTGACCCTTTCCATCGTCTTCTCTACCCCCGCATGCTGAAGGCCATTGCCCGTTCCATCGGAAAACCTGTTTTAAAGAATCCCACGCTGGTCTTTGATCGTAAAATAAAACCTCCTCCTTCAAAAAAGGTAAAATAGTCAATGCATCCGGAACGTGTCCGCCTGATTAAAAATGGTTTGCCGGGAAAAGGGCCGGTCATTTACTGGATGAGCCGGGATCAGCGAACACGGGACAACTGGGCGTTGTTCTACGCCCAGGAACGGGCCATGCAGAGCAGAGTCCCCCTGATGGTAATTTTCTGCCTGGTTCCGGAATTCCTTAACGCAACCAGAAGGCATTATGAATTCATGCTCAAGGGTATCCGGGAGGTGGAAAAAGATTTGGCGGAAAAACATATCGCTTTCCAGCTTCTGCCCGAGCATCCGGAAGAGGTACTTCCACGTTTAATCGCAAAAGTTCAGGCTCACTGCATTGTCACGGATTTCGATCCGCTCCGGGTCAAGCAGCTGTGGAAATCGGGTGTAGCTTGTTTGATTAAAGTTCCATTGTATGAAGTGGATACGCACAACATCGTTCCCTGCTGGATGGCATCTCCCAAACAGGAATACGGGGCTTATACATTAAGGCCCAAAATAAACCGTCTTCTTTCCGATTTTCTGGAGGATTTCCCCGCCCTGAAAAAACATCCCTTCTTCTGGAAGGAGGCTGAGAGAGAAACTGACTGGACCACGTTGAACGCGAACCTGAAAGCAGATCCCGGCTTGGCACCGGCAATTAAAATGCCTTCCGGAGCAAAGGCGGCCCGGGAAGCACTGAAGTCCTTTGCCGGAAAGCGCTTGGCCTACTATATCGAAGACCGAAATGATCCCGTAAAGGATGGTCAGTCCAATCTGTCGCCCTATCTGCACTTCGGTCATATCGCCGCCCAGAGGGTGGCTTTGGAAATCCGGAAATCAGCGGCGCCGGCCGACTGCAAAGCAGCCTTCCTGGAAGAGTTGATCATACGCCGTGAGCTTTCGGATAATTATTGTTTCTACAATCCCGGATACGACCGGGTGGACGGTTTTCCCGGTTGGGCCCGTGCGACTCTTGATCGGCACCGCGGCGACCCCCGCGATGCTTTGTACTCTCTTGAACAGTTTGAGCTCGGGGAAACCCACGACAATCTCTGGAATGCCGCCCAACTGGAAATGGTACGGACGGGCAAGATGCACGGCTACCTACGCATGTACTGGGCCAAAAAAATTTTAGAGTGGACGGAATCTCCGGAAGAGGCTCTGAAAACCGCCATCATACTCAATGACCGGTATGAGCTGGACGGAAGGGACCCCAATGGCTACACGGGGATCGCATGGAGCATAGGCGGGGTTCATGACCGCGCCTGGGGTGAAAGGAATGTTTTCGGGAAGATCCGCTACATGAGTTATAACGGCTGTAAATCCAAGTTTAACGTCGAGGCCTATATTCGAAAACATTTTTCCGGGTAAACCCGAAGGAGAACAGCACAGATGGAGACTAAAATCAAAATTGGAATCAGTTCCTGCTTGCTTGGAAATAAAGTTCGCTACGACGGCAGCCACAAACTAGATCACTTTATTACCGACACACTTGGGAAATACCTCAAATTCATCCCGGTCTGTCCGGAAGTGGAAACCGGGCTGGGTATTCCCCGTGAGGCTATGAGGCTGATGGGGGACATACAAAACCCTCGCCTGGTCACTAACCGGAGCGGAATCGATCATACGGAACGGATGATCCGCTGGGCCGGATCACGGGTAAAGGAACTGGAGCAGGAAGGTTTATGCGGTTTTATTTTTAAGAGTGATTCTCCCAGCAGTGGTATGGAAAGGGTAAAAGTGTATAATGAAAAAGGGATGTCGCTGAAAAAGGGAGTGGGGATTTTTGCCCGCATTTTTATGGATCATTTTCCTCTCCTTCCAGTAGAAGAAGAAGGCCGTCTGCACGATCCTGTGCTTAGGGAGAACTTTATCGAAAGTCTTTTTGTTTTCAAACGCTGGAGGGAGATGCTGAATCAAAAAAAAAGGCGGGGCGATCTGATCGATTTTCATACCCGGCATAAATTGATGCTTATGGCTCACAGCCCAAAGCATTATCAGATGATGGGGAAGTGGGTTGCCCAGGCGAAGGCTGTTTCCCTACCGGAATTATTCGATCGTTACCAGGAGTTTCTATCGGAAGCCTTGCGGCAAAAGCCGACGGGAAAAAAACATACCAATGTCCTTCTCCATCTCCTGGGGTATTTTAAAAATGATCTTTCACAGGATGAAAAGCAGGAAACAATTGAAATATTTAAAAATTATGCAAATGGCTACCTTCCTTTAATTGTCCCGGTTACCCTGATCAACCATTATGTCCGCAAATACGGTCAGAATTATCTGAAGAATCAATACTATCTCAAGCCTCATCCACTGGAGCTGCAGTTGCGGAACCATGTATGATCCGTTGGCCTGCCTGTAGACGCACGATGCTCTGATTATAGAGGAATTATCAATTATGCTGGAAAAAATAAAAACTATTGTCCTGGAAAACGATATCTGCGTGCTGGCAACGGCCGGCGTCAATGGCCCGCACACATCTCTTATGGCTTATGCATGCTCAACGGACTGCACCGAAATTTACTTGGTGACACCTGTTAAAACCCTTAAATACCGAAATCTTACCGACAATGCCAGAGTCAGTCTGCTTGTAGACACTCGGGAAAAAGAGCAGCGGGCCAATATCGAGGCCCTGACCATAACCGGTCAAGCTCATACTATCCGTGATGCAGGTAAAAAGGATGCGGTGCTCAAGCTGATTCAACTGCGGCATGTCCACTTGCAAGGTCTCTTGGATCAGCCTGAAATCGCTTTAATATGCGTTCGAATAGAGGCATTTCAGCTGCAAAGCGGCGTTCACAAGGCCTATTATAAGCGGATGGATGAAAACGCATATTTATAGTAAATGTCATAAATATGATCCGTTTGGGTATGAGTGCATAAGAGGGATAAGAATTCCCTTTTCGTGATTTGATGTATCTCAGTAATAGATTTGTATGGCAAATTTTAACAGGTAATTTGTGTTGTGAAGAGTATGTTGGTGGTTATTAGAACGAGGTCGATTGAGGCGATGGACGCTCCGCTTCCTGGCTCGGCCGTATTAAATTCATTCTTCACCCATTTGTAGCTCCGTTCTCCCTGACTTAATCTGCTCTCTGTCCAATCTCCATAAGTCTCTTCAAATAGCATCTTCCGAATATCCTGCAGCAACTCCGTCCGTCTCTTTCGTCACCTTAATCGGTGACTATATCAACCGGACAGATCGAGTGCTATAAATCCGGGCAGTTTACGTGTTACTGACAAAATTTAAATTACCTTGCAAATTTTTTTTCATGCTTTATATTTAAGATAGTTTTAGTTTAAAAACTGTCTTCAATAATGGAATGTAGGTAATATGAACGCGTTATATTTAAACTCAAAACAAAAAGGAGGATGACATGGACGTAAAAGACTATTGTTCAGGTTTAGAAAGAAAAATGGGATTCTGACAAAAAAAGACATTTTGGAGACGAATTTCCAAAACGTGTTATTTATGGCTTTGTTCTTAAACAAATTAAGAGATTTAAAAAACCAACCCCCATGAAAGGGCAATTGGGTTTTTTTAAAATAAATATATGAATTATTTCTCGCCTTTCCTGACTATCAGCAGTCTGTAAAGAATAAGACTCGTGTAACCAAACATTGCCACAAGATGACTCTTTTGAAAATAACGCAGTATCAATTATATTGTAACTTTAATCCTAAACGTGCAATTAAAGCAGATGGGTGTAAAAATCCAAATAAATAAGTTTTACAAATAGAAGCATTTATAAATTACATATGATTCATATGTAATATGGCAAAAC
>JAWOHP010000071.1:0-35023 GCA_046485065.1 Desulfobacterales bacterium
TTCAGCTTACTATAAGGAAGAGGAATGAGGACATGGTATTCTCAATCTGTTAAAGTTGAATAGTCGAAACAACAATAGCAGAAAGGAGAAGTGACCATGTCCGTAAGAGATTATAGCAGGCAGGTAGCAAGACGTCAAAGAATTAGCAAAAAGACCCTGATAGTCGGAGTGGATGTTGGTAATGTATTCAATGCGTTAGGATTTATGGACAAGGACGGTAACGTATTGGGCAGCTGTGCAAAACTGTATAACAGCCGGGAAGGGTTTGAACAGTTCAAGGAAATGATAGAAGAGCTTAAAGTTAAACATCATTTGAAGGATGTCCTCATCGGGATGGAACCGACGGGGCATTACTGGAGGAAGCTTGCCTATTTTGCAAAAGATTATGGCTATGAGGTGCGGTTTGTGCGGACCACTGCCTTGAAGCATCATCGGGAAATAGATGAGAGTTCTTCTGCAAAGAGTGACCGGAGAGATGCATTAACCATAGCGAATATCACCAGAGAAGGCAAATATATTGACACGGTTATCGAAGATGGACCGTTGAGACAGCTAAGGACACTATCTAAAGCACGTGAGAGACTTCTTCGCTACAGCGTGAGTGCAAAAAACTCCTTACATGCTGCCCTGGACGACTATTTCCCCGAGCTTCATGATATGTTTTGGTCAATGGGATCAAGAAGCCTGTGGACGATCCTCGAAAAGTGTCCTTTTCCTCCGGACGTTGTGCTGATGGATGTAACAACTCTTCAGGACTTAATAGCACGAAGTTCACGCAAGAAGGCGGGATCTGCCCAGAAGGCATCAGATCTCTATGAGGCCGCTAAAAAGAGTATTGGAGTAAAGCAGATTGGTAGTGCTGATCGATATCGGGTAGAGGTGTGCCTGGAAGAAGTGAAGAGGACAGTCCTGACGCTCAAGAATATTGATATACAGTTGAAGCTCATGTTAAAGGAAATTCCATCTGCATCCTACCTTATGAGCATCCCCGGCATAGGCCCCCTTTCTGCGGCTGTGTTCTTGGGAGAATTAGGAGATCCTGCACATTTTCATAATGCCCGTCAGATTGTGAAGTACGCTGGGTATGATCCCCAGGAGAGTGATTCAGGAACTTGGATCGGGCGTCGGTTCATTTCCAAAAAGGGGCGGTGGCTTTTGCGGAAGTATCTTTTCTTTATGAGTATGAGAGTGGTGGTACTGAGTAAATATTTTCAGGATTATTATCGCCGAAAGTTAGAGACAAAGAACAGATTTGGTCAACAGCCCAGGAGGAAAGAGATGCTCTGTGCAGTAGCTATCAAGCTGATCAAAGTGATTTTTGCGCTATTGCGGGATAAGAGGGGATTTGAAGATCTGGCACCTGCTACTGTGGCGGCGGCATAAAATAAAACGTGGTTGTGGTGGAAGGAAGGACCGCGTAGCTTCGTAGGCTATAGGGCTTGCACGATTCAGCTTGGTCAACTTCCACTACCCTTTTCGTCCTTCATAAGGTAAGTTGGGCATAGAAGGCTCGCAGAATAAAAAGAGGTTAGGTGAAAAGGAAATAAGGTTGAAGTACCACCACAACCATTTTCAGCTTTAACGGTGCTCATGAAGTCAGCACTTGACATCTTCCTTAGAAGAGGAAGCTACGCATCAACCGGATGATCTCCTGTTTATTGACTTTTTCCCGGTTCGAACAGATAGGTGTATAGAAAATATGTTACAGATTTCCTGCTGTTGAAAGAACATTATTATTCAGAGCGATACTATATTTCTCATTGATAAGATCAAGATGACCGGTTCTGAAAGGGACGTAAACAAGATGAAAACTTTCAGGAATTATAAGAGCATCGATAAGTGAAGGGAAGAGATCTTTTTTTGATTTTATAAAACCGGACATGACTATTTTAATGCTTTCAATTGCTTCGGTGACAGGCAATGTGACAGGATGGATTGTGCCTGCAGGCACCTTGGATTTAATCTCATCATAAGGCTGTGAGAGGGTCATTTGGGAAGCAAGACGGATAAAATGCTGCGCCCTGACTTTGAACGCCGGGATCCAGAACTTAAAACCGATATCTTTCCATCCATCCTGCACTACTTTCGGAAGATTGGCAATTTTTACGAGATCGGCATATGAATCAAGGGCTATTCCTGAAATTCCGGCTCTTATCATCCAGAAGGGGAGAAACAGGGAGTCATCACTTCCGGCCGGAATATATCCCATATCGATTTTTTCCAGGCGCTTGTTCCGGTGATGCCATGCCGAGTCGCAGTTTCTGCATAACAGCGCCAGTGAATCTCTTTCCCCTGCCAGATCCCATCCGCAGGCAGGACATAGTGCAGGGATGAAAGTTAACGGCCAATCGGGTTTTTCCGAGGGATAGCAGCTTATATCGAAATCACCGGAAAGTCTGGAGAATACAGGTGTGTCAAGTATGGAATCATACAGATTGTCGTTTTTAACGTGAAATGGAGCATAAATAATGCTTATCGTTTCTCCGATGAATGACTGAATCTCTTTATTGCCGTCCATTTGTGATGAAAAAAGTTTTCTAATGCCATTAATGACATCCGGCTGCGAGAGAACCGGCCTGATAAAAATTCCTTCGGTTTCGGGAAGTGCGAACTTGACCTTTAAAGCCTGGCTTCGTACACCGAGGGATGCCGGAAAATATTCCGATACAACGGCCTGGCGGCTTAAGTCTATGAACTTGTGTTCAGTTCCTGTCGGACCGCATGAATAGAGAATACCTTTAAATCGCCAGTACGGAAAACATACCGGTGGGCCTTTGGAAGTATTCGGGCACGGGAACATGTACCGGAAATAATCATGCTCCAGAAGATATGACTTTACACGGCAAAAGGGGCATGTGAAAAGACGGTCCGTTTCTTCAAGTATCGCAGGTGCGCCGCACCTGGGACATTTATGCTCTATATGAAAATTAAAGCTTTTCACCGCACATGTTGCAGAACAGGGATTCAGACAGGTTGATGCCGCCGCATTTTTTACATATGTTTGACTTTTCCTTTTCTTCTGCCGCGTGACCGCAGCGCGGGCAGAAGTTCGCATTCGAGGTAAGGTTCTTCCCGCATTTTCTGCATTGGCTGAAAACTAGCTGCTGGTGTCCGCAATAAGGACAGAATTTTGAATCAGCGGGAATGGTATTGCCGCATTCATGGCAGCCTGTTACTTCTTTCGAGCCTTCTTCACGGGGCTGTTTTTCATCCGCGCTGAAATATCTCGCGAACATTGCCGGAAGCATAACACCCAATCCCGCGCCCATGCCCGTTGAAGCGCCTTCCGATTCCGAAGCCTTTTCCATTGCCATGGCGGCTTTCATCTGCATGAGCTTGTTCATGTCGTCGAAAACGCCCAGGCGGCTCTTGTCGTCAATAGCCTGCTGCACCTCAGGAGGCGGTGTAATTGAGTTGATGTAGAGATTTGCGAGCCCGAGTCCCATATGGCTGAAATCGGTTTCGAGACGCTTTGCCAGGCCTTCAGCAATATTTTCATATTTTGCAGGCAGGTCCAGTATTGAATCGAGGGTTTCTCCCATGTAGTCATTGAATCTGGATACTATTACCTTATTAAGGTACTCTTCAATTTCCGAAGTAGTGAATATTCCCTGTGTGCCGACAATCCTGTTTATGAAAAGAACAGGCTGAACGACCTGCATATTAAACATTCCAAAAGCCCTGAGCCTTATGAGACCAAGTTTAGAGTCTTTGAATGCGACAGGATCTCTTGTACCCCACTTAAGATCTATAAAAAGCTTGAGATTGACGAAATAGACTTCTGCACGAAGCGGGCTGGTCATGCCCCAAGGAATGCTGACTATCTTTGTGAGCACCGGTATATTGGCGGTCTTTAGGGTATGCCGCCCGGGACCGAAGGCATCTATCGCCTTTCCCTTGTAGAAAAAAACTCCGGCCTGGCTTTGCCGCACAGTCATTTGCGCGCCGTATTTTATCTCTCCTGAACCTTTTTCAGGAATGCGGTGAACAAGCTCCCTCCCTGTTTCATCGAACCACTCCAGATTTTCCAAAAAGAATATATTATCAGTTCCCATTTTTCATATCTTCCCTTTCCATATATTTTTCGTACAGTTTACTTTCAACTAAAAGATCGTAGATATCAGGATCGATGTGATTGTCTTTTTTCATGAAATTCATTATCTTGAGCGCCTGGTAAACATCTATGGGCTTTCTGTAGGGTCTGTCTCTTGCTGTCAATGCTTCAAAAATATCTGCGACAGCTATAATCCGTGACTGCAATGGAAGATTATTTAATGTAAGTCCCTTGGGATATCCTGATCCGTCAAGCTTCTCATGGTGTTCAGAAGCGTAAACAGGTACATTGTGAAGTTTCTTCGGGAATGGGAGCTGGCTCAGCATTTTAAACGCGACGGCGGAATGATTTTCAATGATTTTGCGTTCCTTTTCAGTAACGGAACCTTTTTTTATAGTCAGATTCTCCAGCTCTTCTTCTGTAATATAAGGGTGCTCAACATCTGAAAGAATATAGGTTTTTGCTGCTATCTCCTTTATTCTGCTGATTTTGTCATCTGACATAAATTCACCGGGAAGGTTTGAGGATTTTATAAACTCGAGGTCACTTTCAAGATTTTTAAGCTCTGCTTTGAGCTCTGAATCGAGATTCCCAATCTCTTTTTTGTCCGCCCCTTTCTGAAGCAGCTCCAATTTTCCGTTAAGATACTTATTTTCAATCGATCTTGCTATGAGATTAAATCTTGTTTCAACAAGAATGATGCGGTCGAAGATTGTCTGAAGTTTTGTGCTCTTATCGACCACGTATTCAGGAGTTGTGATTTTACCTATATCATGCATCCACGCAGCAATGTGAAGCTCTTCCATCTCATCGTCACTAAACGAGGTATTTTTAAAAGGCGGATTCTTTGATTCATTGATTTTTTCAGCTATCATCATGGATAAGTCTACGACTCTTTTGATATGCCCGCCGGTGTAGGCGGATTTTTCGTCTATTGCCATGGCAATGCTTTTGATAAAAGCATATAACAGATTTGTTAAATCCTGAATTAACTGCGTATTGGTCAATGCTACGGCAGCCTGGGAAGCAAGGGAAGCAATGTCATCCACATATTCATTGGAAAATGCAGTGACTTCTCCTGTTTCGGGATTTTTCGCATTAAGAAGCTGAAGAACCCCTATTATGTCATTTTCGTGATTCGCTAGCGGGATAACAAGCATTGATTTTGAACGGTAACCGGTTTTCGCATCATATTTTTTAGGACCGGTGAAATCAAAACCTTCAGCTTCATATACATCTGGAATATTTACAATCTCTCCTGATATTGCGACATGGGAGGAGACATTATAATGATTCGGTTTCCCATCCGGATAAAGCGGAATGCCGGGGAAGTTTATTTCGATTCCGCTAGTGCCGCCCATCCTGAGATTCATGGTATCATTCTGCAATATCTTGAAATTAAGATAGTTTTTCACCTTGTCTTTAATATAGAGCGTGCCGGCATCGGCATTTACCATAGCCCTTGCTTCGAAGACTATCATCTCAAGGAGTTTGTCGATATTTTTTTCGGTTGAAAGAGCAAGCCCTATCTTTATTCTTTGCTCAATCTGATTCAACTGATTTTCGGCATAATCTTTTACAGTTTTGAGAACGGACTTGAGAATATTGTCGAGTTTTTGGTCAGTGGAAAGACGCACGGTACCTTGATCAGCGGAGGGATCGATTTTTTCAGGTTCAGATGAAAGGTCCATGTTAAATACTCCATCCTTAGATGTTCTTCAAAGGTTTTGTTATATCGCTATTTTAACTCGTCTATATACTATTAATGACGGCTTCGTAAAAAGTCATTCTGCTGTGTTGCGCTTCATCTTTCGTCATTGCAGCGTACCAACAAGTACGCTTCATTCCTCAAGATTCGCGCGCCTTGCATAATAAGCTTTTAACTTTGCCATCTGAATTTGTACTTTTTACGAGAGTATCATTAATAACTGATTCATAATATTTGATAATATATTTAAATATAACTGCATTAGTCAAGAATATTCGGTAATATTCAGCAATATCAGTTAGAAAAGAAAACGTATGAACAGTTCAGGCCGGCTTTTGGCGAAAAACATGTTGATTTGAAGGCAGGAAAAGAGATAGAAGCATAAAATATGGTTTTTTACAAAGCCGTCAAAATTATGATCTGTCAAAAGGTAGTCATCCTTGAAATTTGAAGAAATATATGAAACTTTAAAGTTCAATTTTATTAAACTTCCGTTTATTTACCTGTTGATTCTGATAGGATTTATTCTGGAGTTTACCGTTGAGCTTCCCTGTATTGTCATGTGTAAAATTGACACCATTTTCGGGAAAAGATCGCAATGAAATAGTGCTCTTTTTATCCGACCGGCCTGTTTTACTTAAGACTTCGCTCTTCACGGCTGGGCGTTTCGCTTTATTATCCATAAAATGATCGGCAGGAATAATGTGGCTGCAATGATAATTATACCTGGCAATGATAAGTACGGTTCATACCAGGGTTCTTTCCTTAAAGCGCTTTTTTTAATTTCAGCCTGAAACCATCTTCCAAGGTAAGTTGCGGCTATAAAAACAGCAACTAGCTTTATGATAGTAACAATCCCCTGCACAGTTTCTCCTTTTAAACATGTATAAACAAAATCCGGTTAATTCGGATTGAAATATTTTGAAATTATGATAGAGTTTCATTTTAAAGGAAAAGGATGGCGCGCCTGGCACGATTCGAACGTGCGACCTACGGATTAGAAGTCCGTTGCTCTATCCAGCTGAGCTACAGGCGCGGGATTTCCCTGATATCATAACGTTTCATGCATGTCCATAAAAAAATGCGGGCATGAAACAAGGCTTATGGTATCTTTCGTGTTACTTTTTAAGAACCGATTAAATTTAGGCCCATCCGCAGCCTGTTATGGTAAGCCTGCAAGAATAACGTGTTGTTTTAATGGGAGATAAAAATAATAAAATGAATCAGGCCTCCGAGAAGTCTCTCGTAAAGTATGATCCTTTTCAGCGTTATCTGATGGAAATAAGTAATCATAAGCTGCTTTCAAGAGATAGAGAGTACGAACTTGCCGTAAAGATATTCGAACATGATGACAGGGACGCAGCGTATGAAATGGTTACTTCAAACCTCAGGCTTGTCGTAAAAATAGCCCTTGAATTCCAGAGGATGTGGATGCAAAACCTTCTTGATCTTATTCAGGAGGGGAACATAGGCCTGATGCAGGCGGTTCGTAAATTTGATCCGTATAAAAATGTCAAATTTTCATATTACGCATCCTTCTGGATCAAGGCTTATATATTGAAGTTTATTATGGATAACTGGCGTCTTGTAAAGATAGGGACTACACAGGGCCAGAGGAAGCTGTTTTTCAAATTGAAGAAGGAAAAGCAGAATTTGATTGATCAAGGCTTTGATCCGAAACCCAAGCTTTTATCTGAAAGATTGGGAGTGACCGAAAAGGAAGTCGTTGATATGGATCAAAGGCTTGACGGATGGGATGTCTCTCTTGATGCTCCCTTGACGGATGATTCAGATTCGGAAAAAATTGAATTTATCAGTTATGATTCCGAATCTGCTGAAGAGAAGATGGCTAAAAAGGAGATGGACAACCTAATTCACAGTAAGATCGAGATATTCAGAAAACGCATGTCGAAAAGAGAGAATGAGATATTCGACCTCCGTATATTTTCAGACGATCCTGCAACGTTGCAGGAAATTGGTGACCGCTACGGTATATCGAGGGAGCGTGTACGCCAGATTGAAAAAAATATAATTACCAAGATGAGAGAGTTTGTCAAAGAAGAGATGCCCGATTTCGTATCGTATATCGACAATGTGGTGACAAAATAATGAAATTCAAATCAGCCGGATTAATTGCAATCATTTTTCTTATATTGCTTCTGGGAGGTTGCGCTTCTTTTGGGAAATATACTGCTGCCGACAGGAACAAATCCTATGGCGATTTCCCTGAAAACAGGTATTTCTATTTTACCGAATCCCAGATTTTAAGAAACAGAGGGAATATAAGACTGGCCATAGAAAACATGAAGCGCGCTGTCGATCTTGATCCTGAATCTCTCTTTTTAAAGGGAGAGCTTGTCAACCTTTACCTCCAGGAGAAAGAGAACGAAAAGGCTTTGGGGATTGTTGAAGAGATAATCAAAAAGGATCCTGAAAACATAGGCGCTCTGATTATGTTCGGAAGGATTAAACACTCCTTAAAGCAGACTGATGACGCCAAGATGGCCTATGAAAAGATTATTGCGGAGAGCCCTAAACAGCAAAACATATATCTTTTGCTCGGGAGTCTTTACGTAGAAGAGGGGAATCTGGTTAAGGCGATTGATGTTTTTGAGAAACTTATAGTCAGCTTTCCCGATTTGTATCTTGGCTATTTGTATCTTGGCAAAATTCATGGACAAAAGAGGAATTATGCAGAGGCTGAAAAATATTTCCGTAAATCTTTAGAATTAAAGCCGGATTTGGATGAGTCCCGGTATGAACTTGTTAATCTGTATAAAATCCAGGGTAAAAAGGAAAAAATAATACAGATACTAAATGAAATACTCGAAAAGAATCCGGATAACATAAGAGCGGCTCTTGAACTTGGATATTACTATAAAAGAAACGGGTTGCATCATGAGGCCGGTAAAATTCTTCATAATCTAGGCAAAAAGAGTCTTTCCAATTTCGATATTATTATCAATATAATTCAGTTTTTTCTCGATAAACAGGATTATACCGGCACGATAACTATAGTAGCGGAAATGTTGAAAGGCGCACCGGAAAGTTCCGATTTACACCATATAGCAGGGCTTGCCTTTTTTTCCGTAAAACAGGAAGATACTGCACTCAAACATTTCCTCAAGGTAAAGAATGATTCAAGATTTTATTCAGATGCTGCAGTGCATGTTTCTCTAATATACCAGAGCAGAGGACTGCTGAATGATGCTGTTGCCCATATAAGGAATGTGATTGAAAAAGATCCCGATAACCCGGAATATCAGTTCTATCTCGGCCTGTTCCATGAAGAGCTGGAAGAGTTTAATAATGCCGAGGAGGCGCTCCTGAAGGCAATAGAGATGAATCCTGATGATTCAAGGTTCCATTTCCGGCTGGGAATTGTCTATGACAAGGGCGGGAATAAAGAAAAGAGCATTGAACAGATGAAAACTGTCATCAGGATTGATCCCAAAAACTCGAATGCGCTTAATTATCTTGGTTATACCTATGCCGATAGCGGTGAGAATCTCGATGAGGCTGAGAGACTGATTACAGAAGCATTAAAATATAAGCCAGATGACGGTTATATCACGGATAGCCTGGGATGGGTTTACTTTAAAAAAGGATTTTATGCGAAAGCCGTAGAGTTTTTGAAAAAAGCTACTGCAATTGTTGCTGATGATCCTGTAATACTTGAGCACCTTGGGGACGCATACCTGAAATTGAATGATCGGAAAAATGCCTTGGAATCATATAATCGCGCGCTCAGGTTCAAAAAAGAGGATAGGGTTATTCTGATAAACAAAATCAAGGAAATTATGAATGAAGGGCGATAATCTCATATGAAGAAATGCTTTCGCCTCTCACTTATTGTGTGTGCAGTATTCTTTCTTCCGGCCTGTGCAGGCATATTAGAAAAAACACCCCGGAATATTTCAGGCGATCTTCAAATGCGGGATTCCCTTGACCCCGCGATCCGGCATACCATTGAGATTTTACATAGTAAAAACAAGTATATAAAAACATTCAAGGGTACTGGGCGGGTAAATTATTCATTAAAAGACAGAGAATCAGTTTCCTCAAACATTGCATGGGTTGCCGGAGATGATAATAAACTCTTGATAATATTGCGCGGCCTCCTGGGAGAGCCCCTGGCAAGGATTGCGACCGACGGGGAATGGTTATATCTCTTTTCACATGTGGATAACAGTTATTATAAGAAACGTTCTGCAAATGCCGGCATGGAAAGCTTCATCTCTATTCCGGTGAAATCAAAAGATATTATTTTGCTTTTGTCGGGAAGGATTCCGGTTGCAGAATTTGATTCGGCGGTAATTGTTGAACATGATACCGGAACTGCTGTCATCATATTAAAGAAAAGATGGCTGGGTATAGTCGAGAAAATATATCTGGACGAGTCGCGACAGGATGCTCTAAAAGTGGAACTATTCGATTTAATGGGCGAAATAGTTTACCGCGCATCATTTGAAGGGGAAAATAATGTTAATGAATATCGTTTTCCTTCAAGGCTTCTTGTCTCAAATGACAAAGGAGATTATTTCACGATTGATGTGGAGAAATGCTGGACAGACATCCCCGTATCTCCTTCCATATTTGTTTTAAATCCTCCGGAGTAGACGGTACGAAAGAGCTCATGTTTCTGGTTCATAGTTTCATAGTTTCTGGTTGAAAGAAAAAACCGGGAATTACAAACCAGAGACCAGAAACCAAATATTTATAGAGGGTGTTATGCAAAGCGTCTCTGTAAAGGACAGGGAATATGCCTGTTATTGCCCTTGAATCGAGGTTGAAAAACTGCCGTAATGTGCTTACCCTTGGGGTAAAGCCCAATTTTTCAGATTATTCTCCGTATGAAGCGGCTATGATAAGAAGCGCCGGGAAGATATATTACCCTTCCACTTATTATGCCGATCTCTTCTCTTCCATTAATAAAAAAACATTTCCAAGCTGCCATACCTATAAGTATGTTCAGGATAAAATCAAGCAGACAGCTCTTTTCCAGCTGATCGGGATACCTCATCCGAAAACAAGAACTTTTTTCGGAACAAGTCAGAAAAAAAGTATTTTGAACCATTTTAATTTCCCTTTTGTCTGCAAGATCCCGAGGGGCTCCGCAATGGGAAGGGGCGTTTATCTTATAAGGAACCAGGAAGAGCTCGAATCATATTGCGGAATTACGAAAACCGCGTATGTTCAGGAATATTTGCCGGTTGACCGAGACCTGCGGGTGATTGTCGTAGGCCGTAAAGTAGTTCACGCCTACTGGCGTATCGCACGTAATGGAGAGTTCAGGAGCAACATTGCCGCGGGAGGAAAAGTAAGCTTCGATCTCATCCCTCAGCAGGTGACAGATCTTGCTCTTCTTACAGCTGTTTCATGCGGCTGGGATGACGTCGGAATCGATATATGCATATATGAAGGGAATTTTTATGTTATTGAGGCTAATATGAAATACGGGAAAGAGGGTTTCAAAGCCGCCGGTATAGATTATATAAAACTTATGGAGAAGATGATAGAAAATGGAGATATTTGATCAGAGTCCGCTCGATATGATAAAAACGGCCCTGAACAGGAGGGAAGAAGAGTACCTTTCCCCTGTCGCGGTTTTAAGCTCAACATGTCTGCGCCGTGAATACGAGGAGCCGAGAGATCTTGGATACCGGCAGGAATTTTCTCTTGATGTTGACAGAATACTTCATTCCATGGCTTACACGAGATACATCGACAAGACCCAGGTTTTTTATCTGATCAGGAATGATCATATAACTCACAGGGTGCTTCATGTTCAGCTTGTTTCGAAGGTGGCAAGAACAATAGGCCGTTTCCTTGGCCTGAATGAGGATCTTATTGAAGCCATTTCTCTCGGCCATGATATAGGTCATACGCCGTTCGGGCATGACGGTGAAAGGTTCTTGTCGGAACTCTGTGAGTGGGCTGGGATAGGAAGCTTTTTTCATAATGTCCAGAGTGTCCAGTTTCTTGACAAGGTTGAGCGTAAGGGGAAGGGGTGGAACCTCTCTTTGCAGACGCTGGACGGCATCTTGTGTCATGACGGGGAAATTCATAATGAAAAACTTGAGCCGGAAAGGGCTAAAAATTTCGGAACGCTTAAAGAGAAAATGGAAATGAAGAAAAAAGATCCATCTGTTCAACTCATTCCCATGACACTTGAAGGCTGTGTTGTGCGTATGGCCGACACCATAAGTTACATAGGGCGTGATATCGAAGATGCCATAAGGCTTGGAGTTGTAAAAAGGGCAGATCTTCCCCAGGAGAGCGTCAGAGTGCTCGGGAACACCAACGGAACAATTGTATATAACCTTGTTACCGATATCATCCAAACCAGTTTCCGGAATATTTATGTGGCGTTCAGCCCCGAAGTATCAGAGTCCCTGCAACGTCTCAAAGCATTTAACCTTGAACGGATTTATATGAATAAAAAAATCAAAAAGCACACGAACCGCATTAAGGATCTTTTTAAATTGCTTTTTGAAAGATATCTCGATGATCTGGAAAAAGAAAAAACCGGGTCAGCCATATTTAAAAGTTTCTTAAAAGACATTTCCGAAGAATACACTATGAACCACAGGAAAGAAGAGATTGTAAGGGACTTTATTGCAGGCATGACGGATCAGTATTTTCTAAGGCAGTGTCCTGAAAGTTTGCGCCCTGTCCCGGATTCGGGTTGAGATTTAAGTTTATGGGCAATATAAAGCATCAGGAGAGAACATACCGTAACCTTGTCGGAATAGACGGTCTTATTTCTTTCAATGTTGTTGTGCAGGAAACAGATCTGTTAATACATGCTTCAAGGGCTCTTGAACCGAAACAGCGAGCGCATTCCCCGTCCTCTTGCGGCGGGGTTAGCGAGCAAATTAAAAAAAGATTATATTCCATGCGGTCGAAGATTCCCCGCCCGCTCCGCGGCGGGGAGCTTCAAAATATTGCCAGAGATATGGTTCTGAAGCAGAGGGGATTTATTGAAAATTACATGGTAATATATCCGGAATTCGGAAAGACTTTATCTCCATGGCATATTGACAAGCCTGCTCCGCTCATAGTCAGTGAAATGGCATCAGCCGGGCAAAAAGCAGGCGTCGGGCCGATGGCTGCGGTAGCAGGCGCCATTGCCGAACAGGTGGGTAACGCCCTGTTGTCATATTCCGATGAAGTGGTTGTTGAAAACGGCGGAGATCTATTCATCAAGACCGGTAAACCTCTTAAAGTAGGTATCTTTGCCGCCGGTTCACCCTTAAGCCTGAAGACGGGACTGCTGATTGATTCGAGTAAAAAACCCGCGGCTGTCTGCACCTCTTCAGGAACTGTAGGACATTCATTGAGTTTCGGTAAGGCGGATGCAGTATGCATTGTTTCAGACTCATGTTCTCTTGCAGATGCTGCTGCAACATCGGTTGGAAACATTGTTAAGGCGAAAAAAGATATCGGAAAAGCCATAGAATTTGGAAAAAACATTGAAGGTGTGATTGGAATCGTAATAATAATCGGAGACGCCGCAGGATTCTGGGGAGATATTAAAGTAGTTTCTCTCTAAAGAAAAAAGAGTTGAGTTTTGGGTGTCAAAGGAATAAAATTTTATTAAAAAAGAGGCTGGATCTGTATGAAAACAATTTGGGCGCCATGGCGTATTGAATATATTCTGGAAAATAAGAACGAAGGCTGTATTTTCTGCAAAGCTCTTTCCGAAAATGACGGCCTTACACTTTTTAAAGGAAATTCCACCATGGTGTTGATGAATAAGTTTCCGTACATTAACGGCCACCTCCTGGTATCCCCTGTGAGGCATGTTTCAACACTCACAGAGCTCGACAGGAACGAAATGGCCGCTCTGCTTGTCCTTGTTGAAAAATCAATAGGAATATTAAAACTTGTTATGAAACCAGACGGATTCAATGTGGGGTTAAATCTGGGAAAAGTTGCCGGTGCGGGTATTGAGGAACATCTCCATTTCCATATTGTGCCAAGATGGTTTGGTGATACAAACGCGCTAGCGGTTTTTGCTGATGTCCGGGTTATACCGGAACATTTAAAGGCGACTTATAATAATCTGAAACCGCATTTTAACAAATTAATGCTTTCCGCTTAATAAAATCGGAGCAACAAAATGAACATAATCAAATCTGTCCTTTTAGTAATCGTTTTTGTAATCATCGGAATTTTCATTTGGGATAACGGGGCTTTTCTTCTTACAAAGAACAGCATCAGTTTAAATCTTTTAATAAAGACATACAGTACACCTGAATTACCGACGGGTGTCATATTGCTTATAAGTTTTTTTGCAGGTTTTCTTGTCGCATATGTAATCGCCCTTTTTGAACGCTTCAGGCTTAATGCAGAAATTAAAAGTTTAAAATATACCATAGATTCAAATCTGGAAAAAATGTCTGAACTTAAAAATGAAGTTATTTCGCTCAAAAACAAGTTTTCTTCCGAAAAAAAAGAATAGATTTGAACCTTCATCCAAACACCACCCCCATGATGAAGCAGTACCTGTCGATAAAAAACAGGTACGCCGATGCAATTCTTTTATACAGAATGGGGGATTTCTATGAAATGTTCTTTGAAGATGCTGTAACTGCATCGAAGATTCTTGAAATAACCTTAACTTCCAGAAATAAAAATGATGAATTCCCGATCCCCATGTGCGGGGTTCCGCACAGGGCTGTAAAGGGCTATATAGCAAAGCTGATAAATAACGGATTTAAGGTTGCGATTTGCGATCAAAAGGAAAACCCTGCCGAAGCAAAAGGCATTGTTAAGAGAGATGTGGTACGTGTTATAACTCCCGGAATGATTTTAGAAGATGAACTGCTTGATGAAAAAACGAATAATTATATACTTTCAATAGTCCATGATTCAAATACCGCGGGCCTCTCCTATCTGGATATTTCCACAGGCCTGTTTCGCGTGACAGAGACAAAAGATCTGTCATTACTTAAAGAAGAGCTTTTCAGGGTTTCCCCCAGCGAGATTCTGCTGCCGGAATCTTCCATGAAAAATTCTTTTCTTACCGGCTCAACTGATGCCTTAAATGGAAAAGCCGTAACATATCTTGAAGACAATAAGTTTGATCATAAGAGGTGCCGTGAAAGACTTCTTGCGCTGTTTAAGACCATGTCTCTCGAAGGTTTCGGATGCGAGGATATGAGATCGGGAGTTTGTGCTGCAGGGGCTCTTGTCCATTATCTGCGTGAAACCCAGAAACAGGATGTCGGGCACATTTCGTCAATTGAAACGTACTCTCTTGAAAAGTACATGCTTGTTGATGAAACAAGCTGCCAGAATCTTGAGATTCTGAATAATTTAAGAACCGGTTCAAGGCAAGGCACTCTTCTCGGAATTATCGACCTAACGGTTACTTCCATGGGAGGCAGGCTCCTGAAGAGATGGCTGAGATATCCTCTTCAGGACAGCAATGATATTATTTCCCGGCTTGATGCGGTTGAAGAGACTTATAAGGACATACGGGCCAGAAGAAGCATAAGAGAAAGCCTGAAATCAGTTTATGATATGGAGCGCCTTGGCAGCAAAATAGTAATGGGACATTCGAATGCAAGGGATCTTGTTGCGCTCAAAAATTCACTTTATGCTCTTCCCGCAATAAAAAACGCTATTTTACATTTAAAGGCAGGTTATCTGAAATGGGATACCGGCATAGATGATCTTCTTGCTCTTGCGGATCTTATAGACAAGGCAATAAGAGATGATGCTCCTCCTCTTATAAACGAGGGAGGATTAATTAAGGCTGGGTATAACGGGGAGCTTGATAACCTGGTTAAAACGGGGAGCGATGGGAAAAACTGGCTTGCAAGACTTGAAGCTAGGGAGAGAGCGGAAACAGGAATTAATTCCCTGAAAGTGAGATATAACAAGGTTTTCGGGTATTACATAGAGGTTTCAAAAGCCAATGTAAAAGCGGTTCCGGCTAAATATGTCAGGAAGCAGACTCTTGTTAATGCGGAACGATATATTACCGAAGAGCTTAAGCAATATGAAATGGATGTTTTTAACTCCGAGGAAAGAAGAAACGCCCTTGAATACGAGCTTTTTATGAAAATACGGGAAGAGGCCGCAAAACATAATCCTGATGTTCAGAACGCCGCAAAGTTCCTGGCTAATCTTGATTGTATCGCATGCCTTGCTGAAACAGCCCACGAGTATAATTACTCGCGTCCGGAAATGAACAAAGACGGTCTCATATTGATTGAAGACGGGCGCCATCCTGTTGTAGAAAGAATGATAACAGGCGAGCGTTTTGTGCCTAATTCCATCAGAATGGATGATGATGAAAATCAAGTCCTTATAATAACCGGACCCAATATGGCCGGCAAATCAACCATTCTCCGGCAGGTTGCCCTGATAGTTCTCATGGCGCATATGGGGGCATTTGTACCGGCAGCAAAAGCTTCCATTAATATTACCGACAGGATTTTTACCCGGGTTGGAGCCCTCGACAATCTTTCTTCCGGACAGAGCACATTCATGGTAGAGATGCAGGAGACTGCAAACATACTGAATAATTCAACTTCAAGAAGCCTTGTCATCATGGATGAAATAGGAAGGGGCACCAGCACCTTTGACGGCTTAAGCATCGCCTGGGCAGTTGCCGAATATCTTCATGATCTTAAAGGCAGGGGTGTTAAAACCCTTTTTGCCACCCATTATCATGAACTGACAGAACTTTCGGCGACAAAGCCGCGGGTGAAGAATTTTAATATTCTGGTTAAAGAGTGGAATGATGAAATAATCTTTTTAAGAAAACTGGCTGAAGGAGGAACAAACCGGAGCTACGGTATTCAGGTCGCAAGGCTGGCGGGTATTCCTGAAAAAATCATTGTGCGCGCAAAAAAAATTCTTTATAAAATTGAAAATGAACACGGGGTAAATGGTTCTCCCGTATTTGCCGGTGATGAGGCCGAATCTAAAAAAGGTCACATGCAGCTGAGCATGTTTTCGAAGCCGGAACATTTTCTTGTTGAACGGTTAAACAAAGTTGATATATCTAAAATAACCCCTTTGGACGCATTATATTTACTGAATGAGATGCAGGAAAAAATAAAAAAACCTTCTACATGAGATATTCGGACAGGGTGAGCCGGTTAATGAAGAAAGAAACAGGCAGACGGAACGTTAACACATGCCGTTTAAAGCGGACAATAAACGTGTTTTGTCTGGCGGCGTTTATTTTCGCACTCTTTCTTAAACCCTGTCCGGGATTTGCCGGAAACGCAAAAAGTAAATATTTAAAGGCCGATCGATGTTATAACTCTCTTCGCAACAATCCTGCCAGGCAAAAATACAGACAATACTGGCTCGAGTGCATTAAAAAGTTCGATGAGGTATACAAGGAAGATCCTTCAGGTCCCTGGGCTCCTGCCGGTCTTTATATGTCCGGAACCCTTTATTATGAACTGTATAAGCGTTCTCAAAAAGCTGCAGATAAAAATGAGGCTGTCGACTGTTTTGAAAGAATAATTAAAAGATTTCCAAACAGCAAATACCGTTCAAAAGCTTTGAAAATAATTGACCAAATTCCAGGCGCAAATACCATCAAAGGGCTGAGTGAAAGCAACGGTCATGATACAAGAGGTAAAAAGACGTCGTTAAATATAAATCTGAAAAAGTCAGAGCCTCCCTATACTCAGCCCGAAAAGAAAGAAATTTACGAGGAAGATGTGAATGTCGTTGTAAAGGAAGAGACAGCAGACGGAATAAAAGCAATAATTGCCGCCGGTGAAGAGAAGGCAAAGAGCAGAGAGGAATTTCAATCCACGGCAGAAGGAGGAGCAGTTCTTGTTTCCAATTTAAGGTACTGGTCAAATCCGAACTATACCAGGATCGTCATAGATGCTGACGGCGAAACGGGCTATAGTCACAGGCTTTTAAAACAGGATCCGGCCCTGAATAAGCCCCAGCGTTTATATGTTGATTTGAGCAACAGCAAGCTTGCGAGCGACATTAAAAGAGTAATCCCGATAAATGACGACCTGTTGAGTGATGCACGTGCCGGACAGTACGAGCCGGGTGTTGTAAGAGTTGTGGTAGATATAAAGTCTTATAAAACCTACAAGATATTTTCTCTTAAAAACCCTTTCAGGATAGTAATAGATGTGTGGGGAATCCGGGATGAAGAAGTAAAGGATGAAGCGCCTGAGGATAAATATGTGGAGAAAGGCGATAAAATGTCTGCCGGAGCCCTGGCAAAGCAGTTTGCCCTCGGTGTAAAAAAGGTAACAGTAGATGTAGGGCATGGAGGAGATGACTATGGCGCTCCGGGTTATATGAAAGGAGTTCATGAGAAAGATGTTGTCCTTATATTGGGCAAAAAGCTTGCGAACAAACTCAAAAACGAGCTTGGTTGTGAAGTTATAATGACCAGGAACAGCGATAAATATCTTACCCTTGAGGAGCGAACAGCTATTGCCAATACAAAAAACTCGGATATTTTCATATCCCTTCACACGAATGCCGCAAGGAACAAAAATGCATACGGCATAGAAACTTATTATCTGAACCTTGCTACAGACGATGAATCTATTCTTGTGGCAGCACGGGAAAATGCGACATCAACAAAAAATATCAGCGATCTGCAATCAATACTGAATGATCTTATGCAAAACGCCAAAATCAACGAATCGAGCCGCCTGGCTGGACATGTTCAGGACGCTATGTTCAAAAAGCTGAAATCCAACTATGATAATGTAAAGAACAAAGGTGTCAAGAAGGCGCCTTTCTACGTGCTTCTGGGAGCACAGATGCCGGCAATATTAATTGAGACTTCATTTATCAGCAACAAAAGAGAATGCCTGCGTCTCCTAGATCCAGATTATCAGGAACTTTTGTGTGATGCAATAATTGATGGCCTGCGCAATTATATGAAAGACATAAATCCCAGCGCATTAACCGGGCCGCCCGTAAAGAGCGGCAAGGGAGGTTAAGGGTATTCAGATTAAGACCGGACCTTCTGTAAACCACTATATAGCTCTTGGAACAGGCGTTGCGGCTGTTTCAACCGGAGCCATTTTCGCACGGCTTGCCGAAGCTCCCGCTATAGTTATTGCAGCGTACAGGGTCGGAATTGCATCCCTGATTATAGCTCCTGTTGCGTGGGTATTGGCAAAAGATGAAATAATAAACCTGTCAAGGCAAGAGATTGTTCTTTCAGCATTGTCAGGACTCTTTCTCGCGCTTCATTTTGCAGCCTGGATTTCATCTTTGAGCTATACTTCCATAGCAAACAGTGTTCTGCTTGTTAATACAAACCCATTATGGGTAGGGCTTCTTACGCCGTTTATTACAGGTAAACGCCTTAAAACAGCATCTGTTGCAGGGATAATAATCAGCGTTACCGGCGCAGCAATAATCGGAGCAGGTGATTTTGCAGCAGGGAAAGAAGCCTTGTTCGGTGATTTTCTTGCTCTTATGGGGGGTATATGCGCGGCGTTTTATCTTTTGATCGGACGAAACTTACGCAGTAAATTAACCATTACAGCATATATAATGGTTTGCTACGGGAGCGCCGCCGTTTTCCTCTGGATTGCTGTTTTATCGATGGGTATGCAGATCACCGGTTACGGCACAGCGACAGTCGCATCGTTTTTCGGGCTGGCAATTGTCAGCCAGCTTATTGGTCACACTTGCTTTAACTGGGCTTTGGGATGGTTTACCCCCGGTCTTGTTGCCGTAACGCTTCTTGGCGAGCCGATAGGGAGCACAATACTTGCATATATTATTTTCAACGAGAAACTGACATTATTGAAGCTTGCGGGAGGGAGTTTGATCCTTGCTGCAATATATATTTCGGCGTCGGCTGAAAACAGTAAAACAGATCAGCCATAGCCTCTCTGGGTTTTGGATTTGACAATCTCATGTGTTGATGTATTAAGGTTGACGCTTTCGTAAAAAGTCAGGATCTCACACCAAGTCACAAAGATCACAAAGTTAACATGCTAATATTAAATGAATTATTTCTTCGTGTTCTTAGTGCCTTTGTGAGAAAATATAATTTTTTCGAGTCCATCAACTTTTCATTTAACTATAAAAAATGAGCTTTGTTCGGAGGGAGGTTAGAAAATGCTTTACAGCAACATTTTATTGAAAATTGAAGAGGGGATTGTAATTATCATGTTTAACAGGCCCAAGGCGCTTAACGCTTTGAACTCGGAATTGATTAGAGAATTTTCCCATGCTCTGGATGAAATTTCGGGTAACGAGGATATCAGGGTTCTAATACTTACCGGAGCCGGTGAAAAATCTTTTGTTGCAGGAGCCGATATTACAGAGCTTGCAAAATTCAATTCTCTTGAGGGTAAAATCTTTGCAAAAAAAGGTCAGAAAGTAATAAGCAAACTACAGGAATTGACCATACCGGTAATAGCAGCTGTAAATGGTTTTGCCCTTGGTGGCGGGAGTGAAATTGCGCTTGCCTCTGATTTTATCTATGCTTCTGAAAAAGCAATGTTCGGCCTCCCTGAGATAAATCTTGGCATTATTCCCGGATTTGGGGGTACTCAACGGCTTCCAAGGCTGATAGGAATAAACATGGCCAAAGAGATGATATTTACAGGCAAAATGATTTCAGCTTCCGAAGCACTTGAAATAGGAATGGTAAACAGGGTTATTGCCCCTGAAGCCCTTATGGATGAAACATTAAAAATAGCCAGGGTTATAGCACAAAAAGGAAAAACTTCTCTCCGCGCCGCAAAGCAGGCAATAAACAATGGCTTGAATGTTGATATCTTTACCGGTTGCAGTATCGAAGTCGACTCATTCGCATTATGCATGTCAAGCATTGATGCAAAAGAGGGGACAAGCGCTTTTCTTGAAAAAAGAAAGGCGGTCTTTAAGGGAACACTTAAGAATTGAGGCTTCGTAAAAAGTTCATCATTGTTAACCGTTTGACATTTTATGATTAATTAGCTACTATGCTCCCGTATTCCGATATGGCGACGGATTAGTGACTACGCAAAGGTCTTTATATCGGCCGCAAAATTATATGGAAAAAAATAGAGAAATAATTCAGTTTGTCTGGGGTATTATTCTTATTCTTGCCGGAATTGGCGTTTTCTACAGGATACCCCAGGTTATGCCCAAAATAGAAAAAATAGGGCAATTTTCTTCGGCAATGTTTTTTATTCGGTTCTGTTTTTATCTTTTAGGTATTTTGCTTATAGGCGGGGGCCTTAAGAAAGTCTATCATAACTATTTCAAATCAGAAGGTAAAAAGCCGGGTAGTTAATTTTTTGCCCCGGCACAGATAAAATTTAAAAACGGCGGTAAAAAGTATGCTAACAAGTAATAATAATTATAATATAAATGTTTCCGGCTCGAATGACTTAAAATCAGAAGTTGAGTACAGGACAAAACTGCAGGATATCGGCAACAAGATATATGCTGCTTCAAACCTCGATGAGATACTGGTAAATCTGAAAAATGAAATTACCTCACTTTTCGATGCCGAAAGAATAACGGTTTATGTTGTTGACGGGAAAACCAGGGAACTGGTTTCAAGATTCAAATCCGGAACAGAGATATCCGAGATCCGGATTCCCGTTTCAATAAGCAGCATTGCCGGCTATGCTGCTTTTAAGCAAAGACTGCTTAATGTAAAAAATGTTTATGATGACAGCGAGCTTGCTTCGATAGACAGGGAATTAAAGTTTGACAAACGCTGGGATAAAAAAACCGGGTTTGTTACAAAGCAGGTTCTGGCTTTTCCGATAATATATAAAAAATACCTGCTTGGCGTAATCCAGCTTATTAACCGCAAAGACGGCTCGTCATTTAAAAAGATTGATGAACAGGCTGTAGAGGAGCTTTCCAAGATACTCGGTATAGCCCTTTATAACCAGAAACGCATGGCGAAATCGAGAACCACCAAGTTCGATTATCTCCTTGAAAACCATATACTCACCCAGAAGGAGCTTGAAAAAGCAATCGCTGATGCAAGGCAGAGAAAAGAGCCCGTCGAGAATATTCTTGTTTCCGACTTGAAAATTCCCAAGAAGGAGGTCGGGAAATCTCTCAGCGAATTTTATAAGGTTCCCTATGCTGAATATAATCCCACTCACCCGATACCGGGCGATCTTCTGATCGGTTTAAGAGTCCCTTTCATGCGGAATAATCTCTGGGTTCCTCTCCGGAGAGATGAAGATAATATTATGATAGCAATTGACAATCCTCATGATATTCAGAGGATCGATGATATAAAAACTCTCTTTACAGGCAGAAGTCTCGTTTTTTCGGTGGCATTAAAGCAGGATATTCTCGATTTCATCAAGCTTTTTACACAGGATGAAAAAGAACTTTCAGGAATCGATGACATCATTTCAAAACTTCAGGAAGAATCCGAGGAAATCGTAGAGGCTGAATCCGGAGTGGGAGAAGAGGACAGCGCGGTAGTTCAGCTTGTCAATAAAATTATTCTAGATGCGTATGCCAGAAGGGCTTCGGATATACATATTGAACCTTATCCCGGCAAGGAGAATACCCATGTCAGAATAAGAATAGACGGCCACTGCTCACTGTACCAGACAATCCCTTTCAGCTATAAAAATGCCGTAGTATCACGCATCAAGATTATGGCCGATCTTGATATCGCCGAAAGGCGCAAGCCTCAGGATGGAAAGATCAAGTTCAAGAAGTTCGGAGGTAAAGACATCGAGCTCCGTGTCGCAACTGTTCCGACTCAGGGCGGGCTTGAAGATATTGTAATGCGTATCCTGGCGGCCGGCGAACCGCTTCCTCTTGACAAGATGGGTTTTTCAGAGAAAAATTTTGAGAATTTTGTGAGTGCCATAAGCAAGCCGTACGGTATTATGTTTGTATGCGGCCCCACCGGCTCAGGAAAAACCACAACTCTTCATTCAGCGCTGGGATACATAAATAAGCCGGAAACAAAAATCTGGACTGCTGAAGATCCCGTTGAAATTACCCAGAAGGGGTTAAGGCAGGTCCAGGTAAAATCAAAAATTGGCTTTGATTTTGCTGCGGCAATGAGAGCATTTTTGCGTGCCGACCCTGATGTCATTATGGTTGGAGAGATGCGCGACAAAGAGACTACTCATATAGGCATTGAGGCTTCTCTTACCGGCCATCTCGTCCTTTCAACTCTTCATACCAACAGTGCTCCCGAAAGCATAACGCGTCTTCTTGACATGGGTATGGATCCCTTCAATTTCGCCGATGCCATTTTATGCATTCTTGCCCAGCGCCTTGTTCGAACGCTCTGCAAGGATTGCAAACAACCCTATACCCCTTCAAAGCATGAATATGAGGAAATTGTAAGAGAGTATGGTGAAGAAGCTTTTGAAAAAAATATAAACATTCCTTATTCTGACGACATTGTCTTTTATAAGCCTGACGGCTGTGAAGCCTGCAACAGAACGGGCTACAGGGGGCGTATGGGCATTCATGAGCTTCTGATGGGTACCGATGAAATGAAGAGACTGATCCAGAACATGGCAAAGATGGAACAACTTCGTGATCAGGCCATAAGCGACGGAATGACAACACTTAAACAGGATGGAATTGAAAAGGTATTCGGAGGCTATACCGATTTCTTACAGGTCAGGAAAGTCTGCATAAAATAAAAGAAGGGTTCAAGGAGTCGGGAGGGAAACAGTTATCAGTGTTCAGTTATCAGTTGGCGGTAAGGAATTTGTTCAGCTGTTTTTCGTAATAGGATTTGTCTGAACCTGCAAGTGCGAGCGCCTTTTTTCCCGCTTCTATCGCCTCATTATATTCCCCCGCGGCATAATAACTTTCCGCAAGCGTATCGTAAAAATGTGATTTTTCCTCAATATTGACAGTCCGCTTTGCAAGAGCAACAGCCATTGACGCGTTACGGATGCTTTCGTCTTCGCATGTCGCGTATAGCCACGCCATATTATTTAAAACTCTTGTATTATCAGGGTCGATAGAGAGGGCATTTTCGTAAGCCTTTTTCGTTTTATGAAAGTCCTTTATGCTGTAATAAAAGTCTCCGAGCATTCCATGGAGATCCGGATTATCCGGATTATTTTGTATCTCCCCGAGTAGAATCTTTTCGATGAAATACTCGTTTGTTCTTTTTCCCATTTCTCCGAAATTCAAATTGTAACCGATCGAACCTATTATGAATAATCCTGCAAGGTATACCGCCATCCCTTTTTTAATTTTGATATTGTGGCGCTTTATCCATCTCTTGTCGGCATCGCACCTGTTAAGGTACTCAATCCTGTCCTTGATGCTGAAATGATGCCAGTTCGGTTTGTCGGCAGGCTGTCCGCTTGCAGCAGCAATCTTTTCTAAGGTCGATATGAGAGGCTTTGCGCTGTCGAAAAATGAGTATACGTATATATCGGCCTGTCGTTCGAAGTTTCGCATGAAATATCCGAAAATGAATCTGAAATATACCAGGAATAAAGCCGTGATCGTGATACCGAAAGAGATTGAAATAATAGTGGCCTGCTTAACCCCGTAATCGGTCAGAAAGCGGTACAAAGGTTTTGCATAAATTACCAGGTAAATAATCATATCGAATGTGGCAAGGGAAAGGAGCATATATCCCAAAAAAAATACCATGTAGAATAAGAAATGTCTCTGTTTGATATGTCCGATTTCATGAGCTATGACCGATTCAATCTCTTCAGGTTCAAGAAGGCTGAGTAGGGCTTTTGTGACGAGAAGATATCGGAATCTGCTTACAAGCCCCATTACACCGGCCGTGATTATTTTTGTTTCGAATACATGCCAGTAGAGGATATTGGAAATTTTTACACCGGCTCTTTTACAGACTGCCTCTATCATTGCCCTGTTCTTTCCTTCTTCAACAGGTTTGCACCTCCAGAATGTTTGGATCAAAACAGGACCGAAAATGGCTATAACAACGAGAAAAGAGGTAAAAAAGAGAAGCTCTCCTTCGGTTGTTGAAAGAAACCGTTTAGGGCCTTCGAACGGCAGGATATTAATGATGTCTGCGGCAAAAGAAAGAAGCAGCCATGGCATTACAACGGGTATGGAAAAGGAAATGTTTGAGGCTATGTAAGAGCGTCTTGACAGATCATAAGCAGAATAAAGTTTTCTATATGCCCCGAACGCAGCCCCCCAGGTCATGGAAAGATAAAGCAGGAAGAGGCACAGAAAAAGGAGCGCCTCCATGGTCGGAACCGATTTTAACAGGGGTATTTCGCGAGTATAAGAGGGAAGGTTGATGCCATAAATATTTATGGCAAAAAGGAGTATGGCAAGGATGGAACAGGTGTTTAATAATGAATCGAATTTATTATAATATAAAAACCTGTTTTCATATGAAATACTTTTTTCAAGCCTTCTGAAACTGATGAAAATAAAACAGATAAAGATGGCGGAAAGGCTGAAAAAAATTAAAAGGGCTTCCTGAAGGGAGGCATCATTTGCCGAACCTGAATACTGATAGGTAGAGTAGATGAGTATTACAATTATGAAATATACGAAGTTGGTAAACATCTACGCCGTCCTCAGGTATCTCTCTTTTTCACTGTATATGCAGCCGCAGTATTTCTGCCTGTACAGCTCAAGCCGTTTTGATTCAGTTACTCCCTCTCTCCATCCGGACCTGAAATCACGGTAGCAAAAGGGGATTCCAGCCGATTTCCCGGCTGATTCTCCGATCTCTTTAATCATGTCGTGCTTCTGATATATACTGTAAAGAAGTGTGGTGGTGAAAGAGTCATAACCGGCCTCTTTTGCGTAAAGGGCTGTTACATTAAGCCGCTCATAGTAACAGTAAGCGCAGCGGTTTGCCTCTCTGAATACCGTTGAACGCAGAAATCCTTCGAGGTCATAGGTGTCTCTGAAAATTACCTGAAGATCGGCGATCTTTCCGTATTGAACAAGTGCATCTCTTCTTTTGACATACTCGGTGTACGGATGAATGTTGTTGTTATAAAAAAAACCGGTTACATCTGTTACCTCTGCGCGCATTGTTCTTACGGGATATATGGAACAGGGGGCGCAACATATGTGCAGTAGTGTCTTCATTTTCTTTCACCAAAAATAGCAGTTCCGATTCTGACAAGCGTCGAACCTTCTTCTATTGCAACCTCAAAATCCCCGCTCATTCCCATGGAAAGCTCATCCATTGAAATATTCTGTATCCCATCTGAAACAAGTAAGCTCCTGATTTTGTCCTGCAGTATGCGCAGGGATGAAAAATAGGGCCTTACAATTTCAGGGTCGTCAGAAAAAGGCGGGATTACCATAAGACCTTTAACGGATATGTTTTGAAACCGGGCGACTTCCTTTATTATGTCCGCTGCATCTTCTTCATTCATCCCTGATTTGGTTTCTTCCCTGCCTATGTTGATCTGGAGCAGAACATCCTGAATTTTATTTAATTTTCCTGACTGGTGGTCTATCTCTACGGCAAGTCTTACAGAATCGACCGTATGAATAAGGTCAAAGGTTGTTACTGCATATTTAACCTTGTTTGTCTGAAGGTGGCCTATAAAGTGCCATGAGACAGGTATTTCAGAAATGAGGTCATATTTATTTCTAGCCTCCTGGATGTAGCTTTCGCCTATAATAGATATCCCCGAAGCGACTGCTTCCCTGATTTTTTCCGCCGGAACAGTTTTTGTAACAGCCACAATCCTTATTTTTTCAGGGTTGCGACCGGATGAAGATGCGGCTTTGTTTATACGGTTGATAATTTCTTTTATTCTTTCTTTCACAATTACTCCTGTAGGAAACTACTGATCCTGTGATTCGATTCAAAACTCAAAACGCCTTCTTTTATCAATATTTCAAGAACTTCACACACAGGCAACCCGACAACGTTTGTATATGATCCGTTTATGCTTTTTACGAGAAATGTTCCAAGCCCCTGGATGGCATATGCTCCGGCCTTGTCAAAAGGCTCCTTTGTATGAATATACCATTCAATTTCTTCATCGGTAAGGTTCTTGAAAAGAACTTCGGTTTTAATTGTATCAGAAAATAAACAGTTTTTTATCTTGTTGCAGATGCAGTAGCCGGTCAGAACAATGTGTGTTTGTCCGCTCAGGTTCTTGAGCATTTCCCTTGCGTCTGAGCGGGACAGAGGTTTTCCAAGGATTTGTCCGCCGATAACAACAACCGTATCAGCTCCTATAACCCAGCTTTCCGGATATTTATCCGATATATCCATTGCCTTCGATTCGGCCAGGACTTTGACATAGTTATCAGGATGAGTTACAGGAACCGAGTTTTCGTCGAAACCGCTTGGTATTACGGAAAATGAAAGGCCTGCCTGCTTTAATAAGTACCTTCGTCTTGCAGATTTGGAGGCAAGTATCAGAAACGGTTTTTCATTTTTATTCTCTTTAGTATCCATATGCTGATTTTTAACAGAAGAGATGATTATTTACAATACGGGATTGAAGAACTATTTGGTCTTTTACGAAGCCGTCATTCTTGACAATCAGATATATAAGAGATAATTGAAGATTAAATGTGATAGTTATCCAAAAAAACGAAATTCTGACGGCAAGCTAAAAAGCTTATTATGCAAGGCGCACGAACCTTGAGGAATGAAGCGTACATAGAAGTACGCTGCAATGATTCACCCTGTCGAATCAGCCCTGCTGTTATTCAACAGGGCGGGGATGAAGTGCAACTTAGCAGAATGACTTTTTAGGAAGCCGGATAATATGCCTGGGTGGCGGAATAGGTAGACGCAAGGGACTTAAAATCCCTCGGTCCTTAGTGGCTGTGCGAGTTCAATTCTCGCCCTAGGCACCATGATATCAAGGGGTTGCGACTTTCAAAGTCACAACCCTTTTTTCATTTTTGGAGGAATTGTAACTCAATTGTAACTGTTCCTCTTGTTCTGCTGTAAATTTCTGGCGTTTGACAGCTGCTTCTTTCAAGTCATCTTCCGACACGATGTTATATCGATCAAAAACGCTACGTGTCTTGTGTCCGGAAATTGTCATAGCGACTCGTTCAGGGATACCGGCTCTAACCATATTCCTGATTGCACTTCTCCGAAGGTCATGGAAAAGCAAACCTGATTTACCAATAGCTGTACAGGCAGTCCCCCATGATTTTCGGAAATCACGAATCGCCGTCCCTTTGTGATTAAATACAAAGAGGCAATCCATTCTCCTGTTTTTGTGAAGATACTTCAGCAAATCCCAGAGGTCAGGTTCCATGTATAGATTTCGCCCGTCACTGTTCTTTGTCTCTCCTGGTTCAAGTCTGACAATACCATCACGAAGGTTAACCTGATTCCATTTCAGAGTCAGAATTTCGGATTTGCGCCAGGCAGAGAAATAGGCAAATGTCAGAACTGGCTTTAGATGTTCCGGCAACACATTACGTAATGCAAGATAATCTTCATATTCAATAAAGCCTTTTCTTACATTATCTTCTTTTAGCATTGGAATGAAAGGAACATAAGCAACCTTCGGTGGAGTACAACGCATTGCAAGATTAAATGCTTTTTTTAAGGCAGCCAGTTCTCTGTTAATAGTTGCATTAGCCTTTTTATCAGCCAAACGCTTTTCTATGTATCGTTTAACGCTTGGTGTATTAACCTCCGGTGCCCTCATACCACCAAATTCCTCTTTAAGATAATTAACACATCTTTCTGCCTTCGCAATGCTGCGCCTATGATTGATTTTAAAATCAGTAATATAATCTTTCATTATCTCGTCAAACTTGATCTTCTCGAAGCATATGCTTGGTAGCTTACCCTGAGATATTTCGCCTTCACGCATTTTTAGAACTCGTTTTGCCACCTCCATTTTATCACTGTGTGTTGATTCGGCAAATTGTTTGCCTCGTCGATAATATTTAACCCAGAAGGTCTTTCCTCGCCTATATATACATCCCATTTTTCACCGTCCTTTCTTTGAGGGCCTTCGTTTTACAAACTCGATATCATAGCCGAGGTAATCAGCAATCAGTGTCAACTTCTCTAAAGAATATTGAGCTTTTCCGTTGAGCACTCTTGACAGGTGGCCTTTATCCAAGCCAAGGTCTTTGCTGAGCCTGTAAGCCGATATCTTTTCCCTCTCAATGATGTTTTTTAGGCGATTCCCCATCATGGGGATGTTCTTATCATGTAGTTGCATATTAGTCAACCCTTAATTATATATATCCTTGTTTTTTTCTATGAAGGCATTCAAATCGTTTATATCTAAATACATTTTCCGACCTCCGTCTTGCTGAACCACTGGGATCGCTCTTTTCCAAACTAAATCTCTAATTCCCCACACAGACCGACCAAGATATTCAGCCGACTCTTTGAGCGTATAAAGTCTCTTGACGCAAGGATTGCATATCCCTTGTGCCCTTTTAAACTCAATATCTGTGGGTCGTTGTTTTGCCATGTAACTATTTTGTCACCGTCAAAAACTGATAATAATAATTTACCGTTTACTGTTTACTACCCCACTCAATCCGCCGTCGATATCTGGCTGATACGCTCAATCCATATTGAGACGGCCAGTATTCTCCCGCTGGAGAAGGCTACTGATATCCTATGAGACCCCATGATGGGTTGTTCAATGGGCTTTTTAACCAATCAATAATACTACATAAACCCATTAAACCCATTATACCCATTAAAATTAAATAAATTATAAATACATAACTTTTTAGTGTTATTCCCTCTTTCCATCAAATATAATAATAATTCGGAAAACCTCATTTTGATGGGTCTCATGGGAATATTGTCCGATATTGAGTAGTTATCTATGACCATGATATTTATCTGATGGGCAGTCATAGGCACAAATGGTAATTGCGAAATAATATTGTTAATTGTGAGTATAAAAATCACGGTTAATACTCTCCCTCGGGTTGGTTTTCCTCTGTGTCCCAATCAATTTTTATTTTGACCAGTGATTCAAAATGTGCACGGCATTCGGATAATGTGGGTAAAAAATAGTGCCATACCCCCAATTTCTTCTTTCTCTTTATAGCAGGGCACAACTCCCTGAGCTGCTTGCCGAATTGCTTGTCGATGGGTTTGTAGCGTTCGCCGATTGTCGATGCAAACTCAAGATAAGACTTATAAAGTTTTGCACAGTTATAGGTATCAGGCCAATCCGTTGAGGAATGGTCGTTGGACTGATCAGATATGCTGATGATTCCACCGTGCCTCAGTTGCTCGAACCAAAACTTCTTAACTGAAGACATGGTTTGGGTTATCTGGTCGAGCAGAGCCTCCCGTCGTGGAAAATTCCGAAGATCAAAATTGCTGATGTCATAATGGAGCAGATCAAAAAGCATGGCTGCCCTGCCACCGTTCTCCATCTCTTCATAGATAGACGAGAAATATTTTCTATCATTCATTCGCTTGTCTGCAACGTCAATAGTAAAAAATCTTCGTTCTTCAAAAGCTGCTGGCACTACCCAATCGTGGTTGCTTGCAAAAATAAAGTTCGCGTGGTTCTTAATCTTAAATGCATCTTTGCCCTTTGGCTCGACAAGGATGAAATCTTCTGTGATCATTCCCTTCAGCACACCCTCAGCCTGTTTGTCACCGCCCCAAAATCCTTCATCAACGAATACTAAGAGCGCATCCTTGAAATGGCTATTAAAGCGTCCCGCTACCAGCGTATATGAGATTATGTGCAAGAAATGACTTCCAAAGATTGCACCGAAATTCGTAGCAAAGCATCCTTTGCCGGTGCCTTGTTTCCCTCGTAGAACAATAACAACCCCTGGTCTATTACCTCCTGGGTCTTGTACCATGCGTGCCATCCAAGCCATCAGATACCGGAAAGATTCATCGTCACCACTGCATATAATCTCTTTGATGTGCTGTTGCATCAGTTCCCATGAACCTTCTTGGGGTTTTATGGCAAAGCCACGATAGAGGTTGTAGAAATCTGGGATATGACTCATGGACGGATCGAAGACGATGCCCTTGTATTGCTTACGGTAAGGCGAATCCAGCCAGAAATCGGCAATACTGACTTGAGATAGTTTCCTATTTCGCAGGACTTCAATTTTCTTATTTTTGTAGTATGTCTTAAAATCCTGAGTACTCGAAAAGTTTATGTCTGGGCGATTGAATATTGGATCAAAAGTTTCATTGAGGATGACGCACTTCCCGCCCATCATCAAAATCGCATGTTTCTCGTTCAATAATTCAATGGCATTCGCAACATCATCTTTATCGCCATCCATCTGTTGGGAATTATCATTCGTATCGTGGTTGTGATTATGACAATCATCAGAAATTGTATTGTCCTCCAATGGCTTATACAATTCCGCTCCATCAATCATAATAGCCAGACGTTCGGCGGCTTCCTCATCGTTGGAGAATTTTGCGATAAAATCAGAAACATCGCCTTTTTCCGGTAGATTGGGCAGTTCAATCCACTTTATTGATGCTGCATGGCCTTTGAGGTTCGCCGCCACTTTGTGCATGTGCATCCGACCCGACTCGTCGTTGTCGGGTAGCAAGATAATATGTTTCCCGGCGAAGTATGGCCCAAAGTTATCCGGCCACTTGCCCGCGCCGAAGGGGTTCGTCGTGACAGTGAATCCTATCTTCTTCAAGTTGTCACAATCTTTTTCACCTTCCGCAATCAGGATTTCATCGGCCTTCAATACCTCCGGTAAATTGTAAGGAATGATGCGGACATCTCCCTTATTATAAATCCATCCACCGTTTCCGTCGGGCCTTCTGATTCTGAATTCCTTTTTTTCTCCATTTCGCCCTGGTTCAAGCCGTTCAATCTGATAACGAATATCTCCTGTCTCATCTCGGTAGTCGTAACGGGCTACAACCAATTGCTTTACGTTCAGTTTCTTTTTGTCACCGTTTCCGTTGTTAATGCCGAAGTCTTGACAAATCCCTTCAAGAATTTTCGGGAAGTCTCTTTTTGTGTCCAGTTTTTTCATTTTCGCATAGAAATCATATATGTTCCCTGAAGCATCGCAACCGAAGCAATTAAAGAGGCCAGTATTGTAGTTTATGGATAATGATGGATTTTCATCATTATGGAATGGACAGATTGCCTTTAACTGGTCCCCTTTGGCCTTCCCGAGCTGCGGCAGGTAGTGGGTATAAAATGTCTGATAGTTGCCAATAAAATAGTTTTGAATGATTTCTTTTTTCAATTTCCTAACCTCGCAGAGAAAGCATTTGAGCTCTTAGTCGCCGGAGATGCGAGATAAAATCAACTAATTTTACTGAGGGATTGTTGTAGTATTCAATCATCAGAATCTGAGTCTCTGGTGAATTCGGAAAGCAAAAAATTACCCTTGTGCCTTCTTTTTTAAGCTCGGGGGTTAGCCCTTTGTATTCGAGATATGCACTGACGTTGATGTCGTAAATATATAAAAATGTTTGTAGCAGGTCACTGGTGTTGGTCTTTTTCATTATCATCATCCTTTCAATTCCGTTTGAGAACTGATAGAGCAAAATAAGTGCCAAATTTAATAATTTCTGTATAGTCTATTAATACATATGGTTATAATACACATTAGTTTGTGGTTATCATCTTTAATGATATATGATTTGATTATTTAATATATTAACTATATATAAAAACATATATATGATAACGGAAAAAGGGACGAAAATGAAAAAAGGTGAAAAAAAAGATTATGATTATGTCAGGGCAATGAAATCTTTTCGGGCGAAAGAAAACACAGCGGAAGAGAGAAATAAACCACCCAAATTTGTTCACTTCAAAGCATTGATGGAAAAGTATTTTCTTGAAAAAAATGAAACGAACTTTACTGGTGAACTTAAAGATAGATTTAGCAAGGAACTGGGAAAACTGGGCTTGAGCAATGAAGATATTTTTTTGAATCTGGTCCACTTTTTTGCTGAGATTTTCTGGACAGCCACGATGAAGATAACTAACAGGCCGCTTCACACCAGTCGGGATTTTGCACTTGAAATCTATGGCAAGGCATTTTCAAATTTGTTTGATAAGTTAAACCAACCTGCCAAATCAGCGAAATTGCCAGTCGGGAAAGTAGATTTAATTATGTTTCTTACTGGTATAATTGATTCGCCATTTGAGTGCCAAGCAATAACAGATATCGTGAGTTCAATATCATATAGGCTTAAATCTTTTGCAGAAAGCAATGAGACCGTCCTGATTACAGGTGAGACAGGAACGGGTAAAGAACTTCATGCCAAGGCCATCCACTATCTCAGCCCTCGGTCAAAGGAAAAGTTTGTGGCGATTAATTGTGCCGGAATACCGGAGACGTTGCTTGAAAGTGAACTGTTTGGGCATGAGAGGGGTTCATTTACTGGAGCGGACAAAATTAAAAACGGTCTGCTTAAAGAGGTTGGAAAGGGAACGTTGTTTCTCGATGAGATAGGCGATATGCCCATAGCCTTGCAAGCAAAAGTGCTTCGTGTTCTCCAATCAGGTGATTATCGAATGATAGGAGGAAATGAAACATTATATTTTGAGGGAAGAGTTATCGCAGCCACAAACATGGACCTACGGACAATGATGAGAGAAAAGCCACCGAAATTTCGCCCAGACCTTTTTTATCGACTTAATGTGCTTCCAATAAAACTGCATTCCTTCCGCACTCTTTCATTACATGAAAGGAGAAAAGCCATCCTGTACAAATTGAAGAATATCATCCATTCAAAGAAAGACAAACCTGGTGACTGGAATGAGATGAATCATCTTACGGGATCGGGTGGTTTCGTCGCCGAGATAGTTTCAGACGGCGCGATAATCGAGATCGAGCATTCTCTATTTTCTGAAGCTAAAAATCCTTATATTTCAGAGGAAGCTATGCGGTTGATTTTGCGCCATAATTTCTTAGGAAATTATCGTGAACTGGATAACCTTATCAGGTGTGTATATGTGCTCGCTGGAGGCAAAAGGATTGAAGCAGACTTACTCAGGAATGAAGGAATTGGAATTGAGACAGACAAGCAGAAGGAAGTCACGATTGAAGAAACTGGCAAAAAATCAATTATGCTGAAGGATATAATCGAACATGCAAACAAGGTAAAAACCGATATTGTACAAAGACGAATTAACGCCGTTTACCTTAGCGGTCAAAACTTGAAAAGAGCACTGGCAGCAGAAGGCATGTATTCGAATACCGACTATATGAACTTCAGAAACAAGATTGAAACTATCATTGGTAAAGGAGAGATTAGTAGAATCATAAAAGAATGCAAACTGAGCAAAGTAATAAATAAATAAATCCGATGGGCGGCTAAACGAGGTTGGTGCATGATCTGCGTCTGCACATTATCTGGATGGAGATGGGAATATGTTTATAGAAACGCCATTAATGTTTCCAGAAACCTTGCCTATCAAAATAATATTTCAGGAGTAGTTCAAGCTACTCCCTTCGCTACTCCTTTGCCCCACTGTTCCGAAGTCGATTGTCTTTGTTGTGCCACCGTCTTCCAGTTGGGCCAAGGCATGGGAATCAGCACAATTAAGTGAAATAGATAGCGCTGGAATATGGGACCCGAATCCGAAAGGGTGAGGGTAGGGGGGGATACCTTAAATTTGCAAACCGGAGTCCCACTCCTGCTAAATCCAGACATACGAAGTACCTCGGGGATTTTCATGCCTTTGTTTCCGGAATTCGGGGTTTTGATTTTTTCCGATTTTTGGCAAAAAAGTTTTTTGCGATACCACCCCCCCATGTCCGGCGCATGAACAACGGTTATCGTTGGCGAGAGGATCTTCCCTTCAAATGGAAATCAGCAAGGCTTTATGAAGAAAAACAGGTGTATGTAAAAAATAGTCCATCTACTACTATGTATGAATGGAGGGTGAAATGTTTTGAGTATTACGGATTGAAAGAGGGCAACGAAAAAAACAGCGGTGAGCGTAACGTGTATGCTGGATTGACTTTGTTATATGGTTTTATATTATTCATTTAGGTAAGTAACATTCTTCATTTTATGATACCGTCATTAACCATCCTATCTTGAATCAACTGCAAGGTAACAGCATTAAAGTTACAAAACCGACGAACATCACTCGCTGTCTGCTGCACTATTTCATCTGACTCAACAATGCATGGGAAAAGTTGGTCGTCAATGAGTTCCATATGTCCTTTAAAGGTTGAACCATGAATAAATAACAGATTACAGTCTCCAAGCCCAGTATTTAGTACCATTAAGGATACAATATAGGATGCATCCGTCTATCAGCCTGATTGCAAATAGTCTGATTTACGAAAACTTTCTTGTTGATGGAAAAAAATTGGTTGATGGTGAAAGTTGTAGACTAGATCATGAAAAGTGCGATTATTCTCTATTGAACTGGTAT
>JAWOHP010000127.1:0-33605 GCA_046485065.1 Desulfobacterales bacterium
TACCTCCACGCCCGGGATGATGCTACCCATCGGGCTGAACCGGAGATCCATCAGTCCCTGCGCAGATGTGCCAACCAGTATTATATGACCATCCACCTGGTCTGATGGTACCTCTCCCGCAAGCACTTTCCAGGCCGGAAGGTAGCGATCCGGGACGGGCCGCGTGTAATGCACCCAGATTTCACCACGGGGTGTTGTCGGCACAACGATCCCGCCGATTTTGATCTCCTGCACACCGGTTCCCTTTTGTTCTGAGGTCTTCACAATGTAATTTCTTTGTCCCTGGGCTACCCTCAGCGACTCGGCGGTGATGGAAGGCATTACCTGATCGTTCAGGCGAACTACCAGTGGGACGCGGCGAACCACGCCATCTGAATCAGGGATAAACGTCAACGCGCCGTTTCCTGCAGCTGCGCTCTCCAGCAACGTAATTGACTTCACCGCGCTTGAAAACGGGTGAAGGAAGGAGAGAGGCGGCTCCCCCGAAAAAATGACACGAAAGGGACTGGCCGGGAGTGGTCGTTTTAGACCTTCGCGCTCGACCGCAAAGCCTAGTATAACGTCTCCCTGACGCAGGGTGCGGGCCAGGACCTCATCGTGATCGGGAATCTCTTCAAGGCGCCGGCTGATATCATCTGGCAGGTTCCAGATTAAAGACATAGACTTCGGTGATGTCCGGTCCGGCTCGGCAAATACGATGTCCAGACCAATGGCGGCTGCACCTGCCTTCTGCAGCTTATCGATAAGTTCGGCAACCAGTGTACGGGGCCAGGGCCACTGGCCCAGGCGTTTCAGGCTTTCCTCGTCGATATCGATTATGCGAACAGGGACATGCTGGTATAACCGCGGATGCCATCGCTGGTATTGATCAAAAACGGCATTCCTGAGCACCTGTAAAGGGAGCGGTTCGAAGAGAAATAATAGAACACCAAATATAACGGCTGCAAAAGGAGCCAACATGCCTGCCGTGAGCTTTGGAAATCGCTTCATCGTAACTCCCTCCTGTTTATAAACTGCTCTGTCCGGATACCGGCCCACCCTCACCGGAATGTATCAGTTCGATTACAGTTACTTCCGGCGGAGCAAGAAATCGGATGGGCGGCCCCCATGTGCCGGTCCCCCTGCTCACGTAGAGTGCCGAGTTTCGGGAATAGAGCGCAAAACCTGTCCTTACCGGATAAAACATGTGAGTGAGCAGATTAAAAGGAAATATCTGCCCTTTGTGGACATGTCCTGAAAGTTGCAGGTCAAAGAGCCCCAGGCTGTTCTGATCCACAGCCGGGCGGTGCTTGAGAAGCAGCGTAAATCTTTCCTGGGGTACTTTTAGCAAAAGAGCCTTTTCCGGGAGCGGCAGGGAATGGGTAATTCTCCCAATTGCCGGATCATCAACCCCCACGATATTTATCAGTCCGCCTCCCGTTGCCTCTTCATTACGAAGCACCCTGAAACCCGCCCTTTCAGTAAAACCGACAGCCTGGTCGAGTCCGGCGTATACCTCGTGATTTCCGGTTACGGCAAACTTGCCTAATCTTGGCCGGATATCCTGCAGGAGTTCAGCCAGTCCAGTCATCCGGTTGATCTGCCCGTCCACCAAGTCCCCTGTGGAAACAAAAAGATCAGGCGAAGCCCTGTTGATAACTTCAATGATTCTCTTGAGACGCTCCTCTCTGACTATCAGCCCCAGATGCACATCCGAAATCTGGACGATGGTCAGCTTTCCGACCGCACTCGGAATCTTAGAAGTTTTTATGACAACCCGTTCGGTCCTTATATCGCGTGCTTCGAAATAACCATACAGCGCCGTTGCCATTCCCAATGCAAGAGGCAGGATTAAAGCCGTGCGTTTTGACAGGAAAAGCGCTGAAAAATCCCGGCGAAATAAGTGTCCGGCGCCATGAAGAAGCCACTGGTATAAGTCTATAACAAGCGAAGCGGAAAAGAAGAGAAAGATGAACCCCATCCATAGATAGCCGACATAAGCAACAAAACGCGCAGAAGAATCCAGTCCCTCATTTTCCAGTACCCTGACCTGCACCGGCGTTATAACCATAAAGAGCAGAAAGAGCGCCAGAAAAAGGGAAGCAGGAAATCCCGGGGAAAGCGCCGCTTTCACCTTGAGAAAAAAATAAAGATGGGTACCGCCATAAATAAAGAAAAAGACCAGTAAAAACAGGCTCATCATCCGTAAATCACTCCCTCCGGTGCGCATTGATAATGGAAGCTATGGTTACCGCCAGCACGATTATTCCGCCGCCTGCAAGCGCATTGGCGCCCGGAGCTTCTCCTATCGCAAAGAAAACCCATATCGGATTAAATACCGGTTCAATGACTGCTATCAGGATCGCTGAAACTGCGGAGATGCGTTTAATAGCAAAGGCAAAGAGAATCGAGGACATACCGATCTGAATAATCCCCAGCACAGCGATTGCAACCAGTGATTTTGCTGTTACTTGCGGCACCGGAAGAAAAAGTGATATGATGACACATATCCCGGCCGTGAGCCAGTGGGACAGAAGGATCGATTCAAGCGGTGAACCGTCTTTTTGCATTCGCATGAATACGAAATAAAAACCAAACGTGATCGCCGACATGACCGCAAGAACATTCCCGAAAAATCTTCCGCCGCCAAGTTCGTCAAAAAACATGATGATCATGCCGGCTGCTACAACCGGAATTGCCGCTAAATGTTCAATCCGCGTCCGTTCCTTCAGCAACAGAGCTCCGATAAAGGCAGTTGAGACAGGCGCTATATACTGAAGAATGATCGCATTTGCCGCGGTGGTGGTTTTATTGGCCGATACGAACAGAAGCATGGTCGCGGCATTAGCTATTGCTGCGGCAATCTGCGGGAAAGACAGATGAATCACGGGACGTTTTAAATAGATGAGAATAACAATTGATGCGATTAAACTGCGCATACCTGCTATCGCAATCGGGTTCCAATCTATAACTTTTATAAACAGCCCTGCAATGCTCCAGAGAAACGCCGTGGCTGCCATTGCAAGAATGCCGGCGCCTTTATTCGGATTTTCCATTCAGTATTCCAGATCAATCATCCGAATGTTCTTTCAAATAATTCCGCAATTGCTTTCTTTCCGTTCTCTTCAAGAAAGCGCGTCCCTGTTCCCACGAAATGAACATGGCTTATAACCGGCTCACCTCCCTTTTTGCATTCGACCCAATCTTCCTGATTCCAGACGAACCACGAATCGCGTTTCTGATCGAATACGTGGAGTGGTTTGTTGCATAGTTTGGCAAACTCGGCGCCCCATCCTGTACCGCCTTTTACGGTCCTGTCATCCAGTATTTCCCCTATCACATAAATATCCTGTCCGCTGTTTATCTGGTACCAGATGCTTTGCAGAATTTTACGGAACACAGGAGTCTTGGTGTAACTTCGATTCATTAATTTTGAAATGTACTCAAGACTTACGTCTCCGTTTTTCAGTTCCTTATGATTCAGGATGCGTACGCCTCTTTGTCGTATTATGGCGTGTCCTTCAAACGTGAAGTTGACTTCTTCTATTCCGAACCGCTCCGCGTTAATTCCAAATTCGGATTCGGCCCCTTTAATGCCGCCGCTAAACAATATGCAATCTTCTTTCTTCATGTTTATTCCTTTCATTAAAAATTATTTACCCCTCACCCTATCCCTCTCCCGCGGGGGGAGAGGGTATAATTTCCCTCCCTTGATGGGAGGGGACAAAGGGGAGGGTAAAATAAATGTATAAAATTTATGTCGTTCACTATAACTGCACAACCGGCAAAGCAAAGTCCGGTTGACGCATATACCTGGCGCTCATATCCATTCAATCTCCGTATCAGTCAATGGCCCTCCTGTTTTACCCGTATTCAAGGTGCCTCTTGGTTCCACAAGCATTATCGTGCACTCGGTATCACAGACCGGTTTGTGTTCAATTCCTTTTGGAACAACTATCAGTTCGCCTTTTTGCAGATCAAAGATTTTATCACGGAGAGCCAGTTGCATCCGGCCTTCAACGACAAAAAACATTTCATCCGTTTCTTCATGGCTGTGCCAGACAAATTCGCGTTTCGCTTTGATCAGTTTAAATTGGTAATCATTCAGCTCTGCAATGAGCTTGTACTTGTGCAACTCATTTATCAAACCAGCCTTTTTTTCGAGATTTACCACCCGTATCTCCATATCAACTCCCCCTTATTTCAATAAGTTATTGGGAATCAGGTTATTATAGCAAATGTCATAAATGTATGTTCCGGAAACTGAATTGAAGCTCCCCGCAGCAAGCAGCTGGAAATGCACACTCGCTGTTTCGGTTCGATTCGGGGTTTAATGGTTTTTCTTCTTTTAATCTTTATTGCTCAAGAGAAAAAAGAGGACAGGCTTAAAAGACATGCCGTCAGAATATACCAAGATCTTTTAAAACATTGTTTATTCCAAGCTTTCTTACTTTAAGCCTGATAAACTCGGAAATTGTCGGCTGATAAGGTTTGACCCTGAGATGCTTGCGGATTTCTCTTGGTGTTCGCGAGCCCTTATGGTTATTGCATGATCTGCAGGCGGCAACACAATTTTCAAAATTTGTTTCGCCGCCTTTTGATCTTGGCACAATATGGTCGATTGTTAGCTTCTCCTTCTCCGTTCCGCAATAGGCGCATTGAAAACCATCCCTTATCAGAACATTTTTCTTGCTGAAAGGAACCCTGCTTCTGAAAATAGTCCTGATAAGTTTTATCAGCTTCATCACTGCAGGAATTTTCAACAAGGCTCCGCCGGAAGTTTTGATTACTGTCTCGGAATAAGACAAAACCTCAACCTTTCCTTTTGAAAGAAGACAGACGGCTCTTTTCCAGTTTACCAGATTAAGAAAAGAGTAATCTGCATTCAGCAAAACGCACTGGGGCATATTCTATCAGCCTCTCTTACCCTCATCGAACATCGAACAACGAAGTTCGTATATCGAAGTTTCTGGATCATGGATCTTGTTGTTTCCGGCTACTGATTACTGATCACTGGTTGCTCTTTTTCCGGCGACATTATCAAATATACAAAAAAAAATCAATATCCTGAGCATTTTTGCCTCAATTTCGATACCCGTTTTATAAAGATTCCCATATATATTTGATTTTAATATGCAAAGCAGTTATAATAAGAACAGTGAATACTGAAAAAAGAGGTACTATAGATTCCTCATTCCAGCGAAAGCGGGAATCCAGATCACTCGAACCCTTGAATCCTGGACCCCTTTTTTACTATTCGATGTACGGTATTCTATGTTAGAACCAGAAACCGGAAATCAAATTTACATGTTTATACCGACAACAAAAGAAGAAATCAAAAAACTCGGATGGAACTCGCTGGATGTTGTTCTTGTGACCGGGGACAGCTACATAGACAGTCCCTTTGTCGGGATATCGGTAATCGGGAAGGTGCTTATCAACGGGGGATTCCGTGTCGGCATAATTGCACAGCCGGATCTTGATTCGGATAAAGACATCTCCAGGTTGGGTGAACCGGAACTTTTCTGGGGAATTACAGGCGGATGCATCGATTCAATGGTCGCGAATTACACTGCCTCAAAAAAAAGAAGAAAGAAAGACGACTATACTGCAGGCGGGAAAAATACCCGCCGTCCCGACCGTGCAGTTATAGCCTATTCGAATCTTATAAGAAAATATTTTAAAAACACGAAACCGCTTGTTCTGGGCGGAATCGAAGCGAGTCTCAGAAGGATTCCACATTACGATTTCTGGTCAAACCGCCTGCGCAGATCTGTCTTGTTTGACGCAAAAGCAGATTATATCGTTTACGGAATGGCTGAAAGAACGACTGTTCTGCTTGCCGAAAAATTAAGAAGCAAAAATGAAGCTTTTGATCTTCCGGGTATCTGTTATGCCGGAAAGGAGAAACCGGAAGGATATATTGAGCTTCCTTCGTATGAGATGCTGCTGAAAGATAAAACTGCGTTTATTGATATGTTCACAACATTTTACAGGAACAATGATCCGTTAACAGCAAAGGGGCTCTGCCAGAAACATGATTTGCGCTATCTTGTACATAATCCGCCTGCGCCATTTCTTTCATCAAAAGAGCTTGATAAAATATATGATATGGATTTTGAAAGAGATCTCCATCCCTTCCACAAAAAAGACGGCAGGGTCACCGCTCTTGACACCATAAAATTTTCAATTTCAACACACAGGGGTTGTTACGGGGAATGCAACTTCTGCGCTATCTCTGTTCATGAAGGAACAACGGTAAGATGGAGAAGCGAGGAATCCGTTATCAGAGAGGCAAAACGCCTTGCTTCATATCCCGATTTCAAGGGGTATATTTCTGATATCGGGGGCCCCACGGCCAATATGTACGGATTTGAATGTGAAAAAAAGCTGAAGAGCGGGAGTTGTGCTGATAAGCGGTGCCTATACCCGAAAGTCTGTCCCGGATTAAAACCTGATCACGGCCGGCAGATATCCCTCCTGAAGAAACTGAAAAAAATAAAAGGCATAAAAAAAATATTTGTTTCTTCCGGCATCAGATACGATCTGCTTCTTTCAGACAAATATTCCGGAGAAAAATATTTAAAAGAGATTGTGCTTGATCATGTATCAGGTCAGTTAAAAATAGCTCCTGAACATAATAATGAAAAAGTGCTCAGGATGATGGGAAAACCCGGTATAAAATATCTTTCCGAATTTACAACCCTGTTTAACAACCTCACCAAAGCCGCAGGGAAAGAACAGTATCTAACCTACTATTTCATTGCTGCTCATCCGGGCTGTAATTTAAACGACATGAAAAATCTGAAATCTTTTACATCGCGCAATTTGAAAATAAATCCTGAACAGGTACAGATTTTCACACCGACTCCGTCGACATATTCAACCCTGATGTATTATGCTGAGATGGATCCCTTTACAAAAACGAAAATATATGTTGAAAAAGATATTATATTAAAAGAAAAACAAAAAGAGATACTGACATCAAAAGGGAATGCCAAAATTGAAAAGATATAGTCATACATTATTTATAGCAGCAGTTGTGATTATGCTTATTGCGCCTGTCGCAGTAGCCGAATCATCCGAAGAGAGCATTAATTCTTTCAACAGTGCTATCGGGGCTATTAAAAGTTTTTGGGATGCCAATGAATCATGGCGATTTGCTGCTTTTGCGGTTATTCTTATGGCAGGCATATTCTCTTTTGAATTTCTTTTCCGTTTTGTAAAAAACAGATTCAAAATATTCATCCAATCAAAAGGTTACTCACCCGACAAATGGAACCTGTCCCTTTTTAAACCGTCGTTCAGGCTCGCCTTTATAGCGCTGATAATGCGTTTATCCGAACCGGTTTTTATTTTTTCACATGAACATCATGCAACCTTCAGGATTATAGAGTTTTTTTTCATGGCCCTGGCAATAATTCTTGTCTTCTTCGAAGGCATAAGCCTTCTTGACATGATTTTATTATCTTTACCTGAAAACTTCAGAAATCAATTTCCAAAAGATGCCCTTAAAAAGCTTAAAAGGATTTTAAAGATTGCAACAGTCATTACGGTTGCAGCCGGATTTTTATGGGTTAAAAAAGACCTGCTTCCGGAATGGATTGTAAAGCATTTTCTGTGGCAATATCTTGTTGCACTCATTGCTGTTTACATAATTTTCGTAATCGCAAGAGAGACAGATAAATTTTTATCGGGTATTATTTCAAGCCTTAAAGATCTGAAGGAAAAAGCGCGGTTCTGCATTGTCTTAAAATCAACTATCTGGCCTATAAGGCTTTTTTTCATTATTCTGGCTGTTTACGCAATAATGCAAATTCTTGATCTGCAGCCGTCCATAGAAAAAATTTCTGAGCGCTCCATAGCCGTGCTTACTACGATTGCTGTCGTTTTATTTGCATACAGTCTTATGGATTTAGCCGTTTACCAGCTTACAAGGTATGCGCTGAGAGATGACAACCAGCTCGATCTTTCGTTTGTCCAGATGTTCCGGCTTATAACAAGGGTGATGGTCATCATCATCGGATTAATATACCTGACACAGGTGGTCTTTGAAAAGTCGATGGGCACATTTCTGGCAGGCCTTGGAATTGGCGGCCTTGCCGTCGCGCTGGCAGCCCAGGATACGTTAAAAAACTTCTTTGGAAGCATAATGATAATGCTTGACAAGCCTTTTACAGTAGGCCAGATTGTTAAAGTAGAAGATTTCCACGGAACTGTCGAGAAAATCGGATTCAGATCAACAAGAATCCGGACAATGGAAGGTAATCTTGTTGCAATACCGAATGAGAAAGTGGCGATCGCAAATATTAATAATATTACCAGCCGGCCGCACATTCGCAGGTTGACAAACATAACAATTACTTATGATACACCTCCCGATAAGGTTGACCGGGCAGTTTCAATTATAAAGGAAATTCTTGATAATCATGAAGGGATGCATCCCGATTTTCCGCCAAAGGTTTTTTTCGATGAATTCAACGACGTATCTTTAAATATTAAAGTTATATACTGGTATTACCCTCCTGAATACTGGGATTTCATGGCCTTCAGTGAGAAGGTTAATTTTAAAATTCTGAGAGCTTTTGAGGCTGAGGGTATTGAATTTGCGTTTCCGACTACAACAACGTATCTTGCGCAGGACAATAAAAGGCCTCTCAATATAAGCTTGTCGGGAGGTCTTGATTATAATGAACGACCATTTATCAGGAAAGAAGAATGAATAATAAAAAGATGACAGGCAAATACCGGCCGTTGATTGTGGCACACAGGGGAGCACGGGACGAAGCCCCTGAAAATACACGCTCGGCCTTTAATGCTGCTCTCAATTATCCTGTTGATGGCATTGAATTCGATGTCAGGATTACCCGTGATGGCGTACCCGTTATTCATCACGACAGGTCACTAGGCCAAATATCAGGAAGTCGCAGGAAAATCGAATCGGTATTCTTCAGCGAATTGAGCCAGATGGACTGCGGAAGCTGGTTTTCGGGTAAATATAAGAATGAAAGGATCCTTACATTTGAAAAAACAATAGATCTTTACAGCAAAACAACCCGGCTTTTTGTTGAAATAAAATCGAATGAAGAGGATTTCCTTTCTGAAACATCCCGGATATTGACGTTAAAGGTTTTGGAAACCATAAACAAAAGAGTCCCCTATAAATATTTGAAGAATATCTCTGTTCTCTCCTTCAACCTGAATATACTTGATTATGCTCATCAGAAAGCTTCCGGACTAAACTATGTTTTTAATCTTTCCGGGTTTTCTTTCAAGCAGGCGTCTTATCCGTCTTACCTTCACGGCCTCTGCCTTCCGGTTGGCAAACTTTCGGAAAACTTTATGGATAAAGCTGAAAAAGGCAGATATCGTGTTTTAACATATAGCTGTAACACTCCAAAACAGGTAGAAAAGGCTTTAAAGGCCGGTGCCAATGTCATCATGACAGACAGGCCTGGGTGGCTCTGCGGTTATTTGAAAAGGGAAAATTGATCTGCTCCCAATAAGTCGTTAACAAATGTATCAAATTCTTTCCAGAAAGCATTCCTGACATCATCCATTTCTTTCAGTATTTCGTGATATGAACCGGATATGGTGACAAATCGGCATGTAACCATTCTGGAACATATGGCTTTCTGGGCTGCTTCAGATACTATCCTGTCCCTCCCTGCGCTGATAATTAATACCGGCGGGGATATCTTCTCAGCATATCCTCTGCTCAAAAGAAGATCTATTGAATCAAATGCCGCCGCAAGCCAGCCGTAGGTGACTCCGCCCAGGGCAAGAGCCGGATTTTCGGCAATCAGCCTATGTTCATCCATAAAACGCACAGGATCAGATGTAAGAGTGTTTTCTTCAAACTTTGTATTTTGGTGCGAATAATCTCCTGAACCTGCCGAATATAAGCCGCCACAACTGATCTTTGACGCAAAACGGGCTGCAACTTTAATAATCCATTTCGGAAACGGCGGAACCATGATATCGATCATGGGAGATGTAAGCACTGCTCCATCGATAATCCCGGGATAATCATGCAGATAGCGAAGCACAATATGTCCGCCCATCGAATGAGCAAGAACTATCAGGGGTGAAACGGCGGCGGGCTTTACGATATTGTTTATAAAATAATTCAAATCCTCAAAATATTCGCTGAAGTTGTTTATATGACCCTTGTGTCTGTCTGAAAGGAGACGCGTTGAAAGTCCCTGCCCTCTCCAATCCATACTGTAAACATCAAATTGTCTCTGCTTCAGCTCATTAATTGTCTCTTCATATTTTTCCATGAATTCTTTTCTGCCGCCAAGCAGGATAACTGAGCCGTTTTTTCTTTCATTACCACAGTTCCATATTCCATAACGGATTGAAACATTACCCGGCGAAGTGAAATAATTAAAAACCAAAGTGATGTTATCTCCCGATTTTTAAGATAAACTTATGTTGACCGTTCTTTCTTTTATTTATATAAACTGCCGGAATACATAATAAGCAGGAAATAAAGTCAACTTAATATTTACTTTAGGATTCGAGGAGTCAAGGGTTCCAGGATTGAAGTAAAAACGAATATCGAATATCGGACATCGAATATAGAACAGCGAAGTGCGAAGTACGAAGTTCGGCTTTTCGCTATTCACTGTTCACCATTCACTATTCACTTTTTGCGCCTTAGCGTTTTTATGTGAGAACAATTAACCTTTTTGGTTTCGGCATGTCCGGGTTGGAGATGGAAAAATGGGTGTCCATTCACATGATTTTGTAGAAACATACACAGGTCTGGTTGGTTTTGGTCTTGACAGGGAAACCGATGAAAACACAGTCCGGTATTACCTTCAAAAATTTTCTGATGACACTCTCATGGAAAAACTGATAGAGAAGCTCACCGATGACGAGCTTTCCGAAATATTTTTCATGATAACAAGAATTCTGAAAAATCATTTGAGTGAACCCGAATACCACTCTCTTTTTCTAAAGGATGACTGACTCTTAATAATGCGTAACCCAGACGGCAAAGTAAAAAGCTCAGTATGCAAGGCGCGCGAATCTTGAGGAATGAAGCGTACATGCAAGTACGCTGCAATGACAAAAGATGAAGCGCAACACAGCAGAATGACTTTTTACAAAGCCGTCGAAAGGATAAATAATGCTTACGGATAAACAACTCGACAAATATGCGGATGTTCTTCTCTGGGGACTTAAGACCGCCAGGACAGGAAAATACAAAAAGAATGATATCGTTCAAATCAGATTTAATCTTCCTGCTGTCAGGCTTGCAGAAATACTTAATGAAAAACTCCTCAAGATGGGAATCAACCCGGTTTTGAGAATGAATTCCACTCCCGTCATGGAACGCACCTTTTACGATATTTCAAACAACAGGCAGCTTGTTTTCACGCCTCCCGGTGAAGAGGAGCTTTATAAAAACATAAACGGAAGCATTTTTCTTCATGCCCCGGAATCTTTGACGCATTTAAGCGGTATCGATTCCGGAAAAATAGGGAGAGCCGCAGTGGCAAGGAAACATTTAAGGGATATAATCGATGCAAGGGAGGAGGAAGGCGTTTTCGGCTGGACACTCTGCATGCTTCCGACAGAAGAGCTTGCAAAACATGCAGGCTTATCCATGAAAGAATACACAAACGAAATCGCCGCCGCTTGCTTTTTAAATAAAAAATCGCCTGTTGAGGAATGGAAAAGAGTTTACAATGACGCAGCCAGAATAAAGAAATGGCTTAACGGAATGAACGTCAAATCGTTCCTTATCGAATCGGAAAATATCGATCTTGAAATCACGCCGGGAGAAAATAGAAAATGGATCGGCATATCGGGTCACAATATTCCGAGTTTCGAGTTGTTCCTTTCACCCGACTGGAGGGGCACAAGGGGAAAATACTTTGCCGACCAGCCTTCATACAGGAGCGGAAATTATGTTGAAAAGGTGAGACTCGAGTTCAGGAAAGGATCTGCGGTAAAGATTGAGGCTGAAACAGGGGCGGAGTTTGTGAGAAAACAACTGGCAATGGATAAGGGCGCAAACAGAATCGGGGAATTTTCCTTAACCGACAGGAGATTTTCAAAAATAAACAGGTTTATGGCAAACACCCTTTTTGATGAAAACTACGGAGGGAGCTTCGGGAACTGCCATATAGCCGTCGGCTCATCATATTCGGACACATTTTCCGGAGACCCTAAAAAGCTTACGAAGGAGATTAAGAAAAACCTGGGATTTAATGACTCTGCACTCCACTGGGATCTGGTAAATACAGAGAAGAAAAGAGTCATCGCTCATCTCTCATCTGGTGAAAAAGTCACAATCTATGAAAACGGAATATTTACCGTTTGAGACAAGGCACTACAGAAAAGCCGATGCGTTTTGCTGCATCTTTTCGAAATCTTCCACTGTCAGACCTGCGCCGCGGACTACTTTTAATGCCTGATCCCGGCTAATAAGATCCGAAGGCTCGTGGGTGTCCGTATTTATAACAAGTTTTGCGCCTGCTTCTCCCGCCAGTTTAGCGACATGTCCGTTAGCAAGGCTGTGCCCTTTGCGGGCTGAAATCTCGAGAAGGATTCCTCTCTCTTTTGCCATAAGGACCTCCTCCATCGATATAAGACCCGGATGTGCAAGAATATTCACATCTGCCTCAAGAGCAGCCCTGTTTGTGCCGGGAGCAACAGGTTCGGCTATTGTCTCCCCGTGAACAATTATTATTCTTGCTCCGAGGTTCCTGGCTCTCCTCGCGCATTCTGCTATCAGTAACGGGGGTACATGGGTAAGCTCAATTCCCGGTATGACCTTTATTTTCATGAACCTGCTTAAATCACATGCAACAGCCACAATCCTGGGGACGATAAAATCTATATTGGATGAATCCCCGTGGTCAGTTATCCCTATTCCTGTAAGACCCGCAGATTCGGCCCGCCTTGCAAGTTCAGAGGGAATCAATACGCCGTCGCTGAATAATGAATGAGTATGAAGATCTATCACTTGTTTTTTTCCTTTTATTTTACGAAGCCGTCAGACTTTTGTCTTGCCGAAATCCTCGGGAGAAAGCTTTTCAAGATACTCGGCCCACTTTTTACCTTCTTCGCTCGTATCAACAATCACCGGTTTTTCTTCCATCCCTTTCGATTTTTCAATGACCTTATAATCCAGATAAATCGGGGCACCGAAACGCAAAGCGATTGCAATCGCGTCGCTCGGCCGGGAATCCATATTAAAATCCCCTCCATCGGAAGTAAAGTATATTTTAGCGAAATATGTGTTTCCTATCAAATCACAAATTTCCACCTTTGAAACCTTGATGTTCATCAGCTCGGCAAAATTCTTGAAAAGATCGTGCGTCATCGGACGTTCAAACTTGATCTTCTGAAGAACTGAAGCTATTGATGTTGCCTCAAGTAACCCGATCCATATCGGAACAGAATGATCTCCCTCTGCCGACTTCAGTATTATTATCGGGGTATTTGATGCCGGATCCATGGTCATACCTGCTATACTTGCCTTAAGCAGCATAACTCTCCTCTCCTTTCACCCTTAAAGGCATTGGTTTCACATTAACCGGACTGCCCCAGAGAGAATGCGAAAATGCTTTTTCAATCATTACATCGATTCTCTGACCCATAAGATTGCCGTCACCTGAAAGAGTATTTGCTTCAACAAAATTTATGATTTTATTTGTTGATGTCCGTCCTGTCCACTGTACACCCGAAAAGCCGTCTTGCCCGTTAACAGGACCCTGCTTTTTACTGAATCCGTCAACGAGTATCAACTCGGTTGTTCCGACAAGAGCCCTGTTTTTCTTTGCGTTATAATATTCCTGCAATTTAAGAAGAATACGAAGTCTTCTGTTTTTCTCCTTATCCGGAATCTTGCAGGGAAAGTGTGCCGCCGGAGCATTCGTCCGATCCGAATATTCAAACGTGAAGAGGCTGTCGAACTCCGCTTTCCTGACAAGATCTAGCGTCTCTTCAAAATCTTCGTCGGTTTCCCCCGGAAAACCGACTATAATATCGGACGTTATTGCAATACCGGGTAATGCTTTTCGGAGCTTATCTATTTTACTGAGGTAGAGCTCCCTAGTATATTTCCTGTTCATCCTCTTTAAAACATTGTTTGAGCCGGACTGGACCGGCAGGTGGATATGACTGCAGAGCTTTTCAAGATCCCTGAAGGCGAATATGAGTTCATCTGAAAGATCTTTCGGATGAGAAGTCGTAAACCGGATTCTGAAAAGGCCTTCTATTTTGTTTACAAGTTTCAGTAGGGCGGGAAAAGAACAGAGCCCTTCTTTTTTGCCATAACTGTTTACATTCTGGCCAAGCAGCGTAACCTCCTGCACGCCGGTTTTAACAAGCCCCGTGATTTCATTTACGATATTTACGGGTTCCCTGCTTATCTCCCTGCCTCTTACAAAAGGAACCACGCAATAAGTGCAATAATTATCACACCCCCGCATTATTGTTACAAATCTTGTTATATTTCCATTTACAACCAGAGCGCCGGGCGGAAACTCGATGATTTCCGGCGTCATTTCAACATCGGCAATACGGCATCTTCTGGTTTCTATATCGATAACATGACCCGGCAGCCTGTTAAGAGCCTGAGTGCCGAAAATAAGATCTATATAGCTGATTTTTTCAAGAATTTTCCTGCCTTCCTGCTGGGCGACACATCCTCCGACACCAATGATAAGGTCAGGTTTATTTCTTTTCAAACCGGCTAGGCGTCCAATGAAGCTGAAAGCTTTCTGTTCCGCCTTCCCTCTTATTGCACAGGTATTAACAATAATAAGGTCTGCCTCATCGGGAGAAGAGGTTGTTTCATATCCAAGAGGCGCTAACACCCTTGAAATCTGTTCGGAATCATAAACATTCATCTGGCATCCGAAAGTGTTAATATAAATGCGCTTCGTATTCATTTCCTTCTTTAATACCTTCCTTGACATCAGGCATATACTCTTCAATCATAATTTCTTTTTTTAAGCCCAGTATAACAGTTTCAAAATCGTTCTCACAACCTGGAGGAATGCGGAACAATATAAGCCCGCTTCCCGGATCCATCGTAGTAATAGTTGCAATTCCTTCACAAGCTTCAAAAATAAACTTCAAATATGAAATATTCTTTCGGTCAATAATGTAATATTTTTTTGTTATTTCCAAATATCATCCTTTAAATAAGTTAGGTTCTTCTCCCAATTAGTTGGGAGAAAGGGGTCCAGGATTCGAGGATTCAAGGGTTCAAGTGCTTGTTTTCTAATGATTTTATAAGAGCCTTTAACATCCTCTCAACCTCTCCGATATCTCTCAGAAGTTCTGAAAGGCTTTCCTTTTTGGGAAATTTATTAGTTGCTTTATAAATCGCCAAGCACAGTTGATAGGACTTTTGCCAGACTTTTAATTCTTTGTAATTTTTAAGCATTTATTCGCTTCCGCCCGTAACATCATGACACTTTAACCCTTTCTGACTCAGGCAGATTTTTCACTCGAATCCTTGAACCCTTGAATCCTCGTCCTCGAATCCTTATTGGATCACCGGCCCATTTGGAGATGATTCATGTTTATAGAGAATGGTATCATCATATTGTCAGCAATATCAATAAAAAAGCCTGACAAAATTAAAAATTATCTTGACAGGATGAACTAACCTATGAGATTAACACGATTTAGAAAAGCTGTAACTACTCTTTCGCATGTTCGAAAAGTTGACGGGTCGATAACGAATCGACTCTATGCTATTCCGCTTAAATTGTCAGCAGTATAGGAGGACCAGGGAATGAAATCATTTTGCAGATGTATAATTACTGTTGGTATAGGTGTTCTTCTTTTGTGGGGTGGGAACGCCCGGGGAGAAACTCTGGAGGATGCAATAAGGCATGTTCTGCAGACCAATCCGGATATCAGGGCGGTAGCCTACAATAGACTGGCCAGGGATCAGGAAGTGATTCAGGCCAGAGGAGGATATTTCCCAACCCTTGACGCCTCCGTTTCATATGGCAAAGACATAATAAAGGACGCGTCACCACCGTTAGCATCTGATAGGGTAACAACCGAACCTAAATCCACTGTCCTTAGTCTCCGCCAGAATGTGTTCCATTTCGGAACAACCCAATCCGAAGTAAGAAGGCAGCAAGCCCGTGTCCAGTCTGAAGCTTACCTGTTGCAGGGGACATCAGAGAATGTCGCTCTGCAGGCATCCAGGGTCTACCTGAATCTGCTTCGCAACATGGAACTGTACGAGCTTGCTAAAGAAAACCTGATTAATCATGAACGGATTTCCGACCAGATGAAGTTGCGGAGCACGTCAGGAGTGGACCGCAAAGCCGATCTGGACCAGGTTATGGGACGCCTTGCGCTGGCTCAATCCAACGTGGTCGTAACCAACGCAAATATTGCTGACGGAAAAACAGATTACCAGGCTGTGATCGGCCATCTTCCGGAAGATCTTGTGAAGGTTGCCCCGATGGATTCCGCCATTCCGGCAACTATGGATGAAGCCGAGCAGGTGGCCTTGAAAAATCACCCGATCTTAAAGTCTGCCTTAGCCGATCTTGAAGCAAGGCGGGCTCAGTACGAAACTGCAAAGCGTGTTAATTTTCCGAGTCTTGACGTTGCCATGGATTACAAATGGCAAGAGGACGTCGATTATCCGGACACATATGAAGAACTGATGGCAAGCGCCGTGGTGAGGTTCAATATTTTCAATGGGTTCCGGAACAAGGGGCGGATAGCGGAAACATTGCATCTGATCAATGAAGCAAGAGAAATACTCAACAGCACTCAGCGTCAGGTCGTTCAGTCCGTTCGCCTTTCCTGGGAGGCTTATATGGCGGCTAAGGATAGAGTGACTCACCTTGAGGAATATGTCAAAGCAACAGGAGCAACGACATCGGCTTTTGGTGAGCAGTGGAATATCGGAAGACGCACAATGTTCGACGTCCTTGATACCCAGGCTGAATATATCACCGCCAAGTCCGACCTCGTAAAAGCCAACTACGACAAATTATATGCCGAATACAGGATCTTAAGCGGTATGGGCAAGTTGATAGATACCCTGGGCCTGCATATGCCTGACGAAAGCATAGTTAAGGCTGAGCTTACCAAGCCGATACCATTGCCGTCAAAAAAAGATAAGCCATAGAATTAAAAGCAGATACCATTTCATTCTATTGTTGATTCCCGGCTGATTTTATGCCGGGAATCTCCACTGGAACTGTCTGCAGACTTTTTGGACGCGCATTGTGGGATGATTCCTGAGCCTCTCCTCACAGCGCCTCGATACTGTATGATGTGATCCTCCCCTCCGAACAGCTTACTCAACAGGATGGGTCAACTCCAACTACAGTGGCAAAGCCTTTGAAAAAAAATAAAACAATCCTGCCGCTTTTTGTTTTTTTCGTGTGTCTGGTAATCGCAGCGCCTGTTATCACAGGAACAATCTTTCGCTTTGATAATATTTTCCTTAAAAAAGCGGAAGAGAAGTGCGGTAAAGAGGCGCCGGTCAGATTCACTGCATGGGAAGAGCTGATCTACAATGATAAAAACTCATCCGACCGGGAAAAACTCGAAAAAGTAAACCATTTTTTTAACAGCAGGATTCTGTTTGTAAACGATATTGACCTCTGGGGTGTCAAGGATTACTGGGCGACTCCTCTCGAATTTCTTTGTAAGAAGGCGGGTGATTGTGAGGATTTTGCAATTGCCAAATACTTTACCCTTAAGGCGATGGGCGTTGCAGAAGAAAAGCTGAATATCGCGTATGTCAAGGCACTGCAACATAATATAGCCCACATGGTACTGACTTATTACAGTCAACCGGGAGCCGAGCCGCTCGTTCTTGATAACCTGATAGACTCCATAGATCCCGCATCGAAACGAACCGATTTATTGCCCGTATTCAGCTTTAACGGCTTGGGACTCTGGACGGCCAAACAGCGCGGAGGGGGCAAGCTGGCCGGCAGCAGCGACAGACTCAAACCCTGGCAGAGTCTCTTGCAGAAGATGTCGGAAAACAAACTGTAAATAGGGAGTAGATAAAATGACGCTATACCGCCAACTAGTTATTTTTACGCTGGTTCTCTTTTTCATTCTTTTTGCCGGGACATGGTATGCAAAGCTCGACAGCACCCGTTCATTCCTGGTAAATCAGCTCGAATCACATGCCCAGGATACGGCAACCTCACTTGGCCTTTCCGTTTCACAGTACGTGATTCAAAACGACATGCTGGTGGTGGAAAGAATGATGAGCGCCGTATTCGATCGGGGGTATTATGAGATTATCAAATTGGTCGATACCAATCAGAAGGTTATTCTCGAGCTCGTCCAGAATGTAAAAATCGAAAACGTTCCCCCCTGGTTTATTCGCTGGATCCCCCTGGAGACTCCCGAAGCAAGCGCAAATGTGATGTCAGGCTGGATTCAGGCCGGCGCTATTGTGGTGAAAAGTCATCCCGGCTATGCCTACAAAACGCTCTGGGAAGATATGGTCAGCACAACCCGGTGGTTCATTGCCTGCGGTATTTTCGTGCTCATTGCCGGAGGCTTCGGGCTGCGCTTTCTGCTCAGGCCGCTTGTGCTTGTGGAACGGCAGGCGGATGCAATCTGCAGAAAAGAGTACGAGCTGCAGGAACGAGTGCCGTGGACGAAGGAGCTCAGGCGAGTTGTCGAGGCCATGAACCGAATGACCAATAAAGTTAAGGAGATGTTCGAAGAGCAGGTAACCCAGGCTGAGGGACTCCGGGAACGCTCCTACCATGACCCTGTAACCGGCTTGGGAAACCGCCGGTATTTCGATACCCAGATCACCGCGCGGCTCGATCGCCGCGACAGCGTCACAAAGGGCATTCTGATGCTGATCAAGCTTAACGATCTGGATAAACTCAACCAGCTGAAGGGTTTTCAGTCCGGTGACGAATTCTTAAAAAGAGTTGCTGCGCTGCTCACGGAAGCCACCAAACAGTACCCGAGCTGCGCCCTTGCCCGTCTCACGGGAGGCGATTTTGGAATATTCCTTCCCGATGCCCCGCCTTGGGATGCTGAGACGATAGCCGGCAGCCTTGCCAACAACCTGAGCCAGCTTGCCGCAGAGCAGATAGCGGTTACGGACAACATCGGCTATGTTGGGGCTGCAACCTATGAAGCGAAAACCACGCTCGGCCGCCTGCTCTCGGAAGCAGACCTGGCGCTGACTTCCGCCATGCAAACGGTGCCGAATGGATGGATTGTCCGTGCGATTACCGAAGAAACGGACAAAACTCCGCTGGGTAAGCAGCACTGGAAGGATATGCTTGAAAAAGCCCTCGCAGACCGCAGAATAAGCCTCGACGCCCAGCCGGTCGTTAAGACTACAGACAGGAGTCATCTCCTGCATATGGAGATTTTTTCCCGTATCATCCAGGAAGACGGCAAATTGCTGAGCGCCGGCGTCTTTATGCCCCTTGCCGAGCGCCTTAATCTCGTTTCTTCAATTGACCGAATAGTTATCGAAGAGGTTATGAAGCTCGACAGCAGCAGCCTCTGTGTCGCGAACATCGCGGTAAACGTCTCTCCGGCCTCGCTGAAAGATGACGCCTTCAGGCAATGGCTGCAATCCTCTCTTAAGGCTCTGCCCCGGACAGCGCCCCGGATCATATTTGAATTTTCCGAACTCAGCGCGGTTCAGAATCAGAATTTAATAAATGATTTCAGCATTTTCGTACATGAGTGCGGGCATGCCATGGGGCTCGATCATTACGGCCAGAGCTTCTCCAATTTACGCTATCTGAAATCGATGCGTCCCGACTATGTAAAAATAGACAGGGCCTACACCGGAGAACTCAAGGACGAGGAAAGTGACAGTCGTTTCTTCATAGGATCGCTGTGCAGCGTCGCCCACAGCATAGATATAAAGGTTATCGCGGAAGGGGTGGAAACAGAACAACAATGTCAGATCCTCAGGGAGCTGAATCTTGATGCAATTCAAGGATATATCGTTGACAAGCCTAAACCGATCAGTAGTATGATGAAAATCTGAAAAGTCCTTGTTTATATGAGACCTTTGAAGAACATCCAATTTTGTCTAAGTTCAAGAAAGGCAAAAATTTTAACCGCAGGAATACATTAAAGTATTTTGAGGATTGAAATTTGAGCCTGACGCAGAAATCGGGCAAAAGGGGGTGTTATACAAAGGTCTCCATACGAGAGCGTCAGGGGTCATAAAATATCATCAACCATCAGGTCCTGGGACGCAACCGTTTCCCGAAGCCGCTTTCGCTCCGTGATTCTTTCCCTGGCCTGTTCAGGAAGCTCCGTAAAAATAATAACGTTTTTCTGGATGAGAAGATCGATCAGGTCTTCAAGCAGTCGGATGATACCCATATCCGATAATGCCAGCAACATTTTCCGGGAATCAGCGCTGACGGTTTTATGAAGAAAATCGAGAATTTCTTCATCCATTACTGATTTCTGTTCACCGGCTTCCGGACGGGGATTGCTGAACAATGCGATGATTTTTCCATCTCGGGCTCGTTCTACATAGAGCATGGCTTTTCTCCTAAATAATAATGGTTTTCGGGTAAAAAATTTTCAGCGCATGTTGATTATTGATTGAGAGCTTTGAATTTCTCGAATATAAGTCTGTCAGGGTAATGGGTTTTGGCATTCACAAGAATACAATACAGCCTTTGCCAACGGCGGCATATCCGCATCCATTAGGATGTTGACAGCCCCAAAGGATGAATAGTCACGAAGCCTTATACAGTATCCGCCTGTATGATACCTGTCGGATATCTGGGGGCGTTGCTATGTCACCATAAAAATTTCTTGCGATATACCAAAACCCATTACCTGACAGACCTTTTAATAATATGTTATGCAAAGCTATCTGATTATAAGGATAGCATTATTTTAATACTTAATATATAATGAAATTGATGCGTTTGGAAAAATTTCTTAATTTTTAAATCAGTCTCGACAAAAACCATGGAATTATTATAATATATTTTATATGGTTGAAACTATCGATCTTCACAAACAGAGTCAAGGGAATTAACGGTTCCCCAATGATTATTTCATCATAATCGAAAGAAAACATTTATGTCAGAAATTAACGCAGAAGCCCGTCCGGGAGATTGGAATCTCGGAGAGGACTCGGACAGACACGATGACCCGCTTCTTGATTGCCTGATGCAGCTTACGAAACTGCATGGACGTCCGGCCTCCCGCGCAGGCTTGAGTTCCGGCCTCCCGCTGGTCCATAATCGCCTGACGGTTGAGCTGTTTTCAAGGGCTGCCGGCCGCGCCGATCTGGCAACCCGCATTTTGAAGAAACCTCTCGCCAAAATTTCCTACATGCAGCTTCCGGCAGTATTACTTCTCAATGATCGGCAGGCATGTGTTCTCGTTGAAAAGATATCCGGAGATAAATTCAAGATACTGATGCCTGAAACAGGCATGGGAGAAAAAATCATCTCACGGGAGGAATTGGAAAATCTTTATTCGGGATACGCTATTTTCGTCCGCCCGAAATTCCGGATGGAAAAAAGATCACTGGACGATCTCGGCCCGGGCGCCGGGAAACACTGGTTCTGGGGAACCATATTCAACTCGTGGCGCATCTATCGTGATGTTCTTCTTGCTTCCTTCCTGATCAATGTTTTTGGTCTGGCCAGTCCGTTTTTTGTTCTCATCGTCTATGACCGGGTCATTCCCAACAATGCCGTTGAGACCCTCTGGGTACTCGCCATCGGCATTATGGTTATATATCTGTTTGCAGTGTCAATGCGCGCATTGCGCGGTTATTTTGTGGATGAGGCGGGAAAGAGGGCCGACCTGCAAATGTCTGCCATGCTTCTCCAGAAAGTTATGGGTCTCAAGCTGGAAGTCCGTCCCCAATCCATAGGCTCTTTTTCCAAGAACCTGCAGGAATTCGAGGGCATCCGGGATTTTGTCACCTCGTTTTCCATTACATCTCTTATTGATTTACCCTTCATGGCTCTGGGCCTGCTTGTTGTCTGGTATATCGGGGGCAATATAGTCTGGATATTCGTTGCCGCTATCCTATTGATGCTGATCTATGCCATCCTTATCCAGGTTCCCCTGCAAAGAGCTGTTGAAAAAACATTCAAGGCATCCTCTCAGAAAAATTCCATTTTGATTGAAGGATTATCCGGGCTTGAGACTATCAAGATGCTCGGCGCGGAGAGCCAGATTCAGCGCGCGTGGGAAGAATCGGTAGGCTACATCGCAAAATGGAGTTCAGTGTCAAGACTCCTCTCATCATCCGTCAATCACTTTGCTTTTTTTGTGCAAAGCGGTGTGGTTGTAGTTGCCGTCATAGCCGGCGTATATATGATTTCAGAAGGAACTCTCACGCAGGGAGGCCTTATCGCCCTTGTAATCCTGTCGCGGCAGGTCATCGCTCCAATGGGACAGGTCGTCAGTCTTGCCACCCGTTTCCAGCGCGCTAGGGAAGCGCTTAAAACTCTCAATGATATCATGGCTCTTCCTGTTGAAAGACCTGTAGGGAAGTCGTTTTTACACAGGGCCCGCTTTCAGGGGGCCATAGGAGTCAAGAATCTCACTTTTTCCTATCCGGGGCAGACCACAAAAGTCTTAAACAATATCACTCTCGATATTGCCGCCGGCGAGAAGGTCGGCATCATAGGCCCGGTCGGTTCGGGTAAAACCACGCTTGGCAAACTGCTTCTCGGCCTGTATGAGCCGATCAGTGGCATGGTCACGATGGACGGAACCGATATACGGCAGATCGATCCTGCGGAATTGCGCAGTTTTATAGGCCATGTTCCCCAGGATCTCATACTCTTTCGCGGAACCGTCAGGGACAATATTACCATGGGTACTCATGATGTGGATGACACTACCATTATGCGCGCGGCGGAGCTTACCGGCGTCGATGAATTTGTCAAGAAGCATTCCCTTGGTTTTGACATGGAAGTCGGAGAACTGGGAAGGGGACTCTCCGGAGGACAAAGGCAATGCGTAGTTCTGGCAAGAGCCCTCCTGATGGATCCGCCCGTGATTGTTTTAGACGAACCTACGAGCAACATGGATAACCGGACTGAAATCCGTTTGAAAGACAAATTATCCAAAACAATCAAAGATAAAACCCTGATATTGATAACGCACCGGGCCTCGCTGCTTGAAATGGTTGACCGTCTTATTGTCATCGATAACGGTGTGATAGTCGCGGATGGGCCCAAGGCTTCTGTAATGGAGGCGTTGAAAAAGGGAAGAGTTAACGTGTAGGCAGGAGAATACCATTGTCTGAGTCTGAAAAAAAACCGAAATCAAACGAGTTGTTCTATCGCATGCCGTCTGAGGATATCGATCTTGTCACGGATATCCGGTCATCAGTCATGGCCCAGTCTCCAAAAGGAGGCAGGGCGATTCTTTGGGCGGTTCTGATTCTTACCGCCATTGCTATCTTCTGGGCTTCCGTTTCTGAAGTTGAGGAGGTGACCAGGGGACAGGGAAAGGTTATTCCGGCAAGCCAGATACAGGTTATCCAGAATCTGGAGGGCGGCATTCTTTCGGAGATCCTTGTTAATGTGGGCGACACCGTAAAAAAGGACCAGTTGCTTCTCAAAATTGATCAGACCCGTTTTTCTTCGTCGGTTCAGCAGAATCGGTCAAAATACCTTTCAAACAGGGCAAAGGCGGCACGCCTGCAGGCGGAAACGAGCGGCTCCCCCTTCAGCGTTCCCCGTGAGGTGATGGCCGAACAACCCGAGATCGGTATCCGCGAACAAGAGCTCTATGAATCGAGGAAAAAAGAGCTCCAATCGAGTCTGGAAATCAAACAGCAGCAATACAATCAACGCAATCATGAATTGAGAGAGCTTAACTCCAAGCTCGCGGAGCTCAACAAGACCTATCTCCTTTTTCAGGAAGAGCTGAAATTGACCAAGCCTCTTGTGGCCAAGGGCGCTGTTTCGGAGATGGAAGTCCTCCGTCTTGAACGCCAGGCAAGCGAAATGCAGGGTGAAATTGAACAGACAAAGCAGGCGATTCCGAGGGCGCAATCAAGAATCGAAGAGAGTCAGGTTGCCCTGAAAGAGTTAAGGCTTGCCTTCATAAACAAGGCCAAGTCGGAGTTAAACGAGGTACTGGCGCAGCTCGGGGAGGATTCGGCCACATCCATTGCCCTGCAGGACAGGCTTGATCGAACCCTTGTTAAATCTCCCGTAAACGGCACGGTCAACCGTCTCCATATTAATACTGTCGGCGGCGTCATCCAGCCCGGTATGAACCTCATAGAAATTGTTCCACTTGAAGGCACGTTGCTGGTAGAAGCCATGATCAAGCCTTCCGACATTGCATTCTTAAGGCCCAACCAGGATGCGCTGATCAAATTCACAGCCTATGATTTTACGATCTTCGGCGGTCTGAAGGCGAAACTTGAACAGATCAGCGCGGACAGCATCACGGATGAAAAGGGGAATAGTTTTTATCTCGTCAGACTGCGTACAGACAAGAACTATCTCGGTCCCCAAAACAACCCTTTACCCATTATCCCTGGTATGATCGCATCCGTCGATATCCTGACCGGCAAGAAAACGGTGCTCTCCTACCTTTTGAAACCCGTACTCAGAGCCAAATACATGGCATTAAGAGAGAGGTGATCCCATGGTCATTTTGTTATGCAGCGCGAATAAGTCTGTCATCGAAAGATGGGAAAGCATGCTAGGCGGTAAATACCCGCTTGAACGGATTACACTGCTGAGGGAATTGAAGGTTCGATGCACGGAAAAAAAGTTTGATCTGATTCTTTTGCATCGCTCCCTTATAGACACGGCTTCATTCTCTGAACTTCGTATGGCGGCGCCCCTGAGCAAATTTTTCCTCCTTTCAGATCAGCCGAACGAGGAAGAAGGACTCTTTTTTCTTAAACTGGGAATTGTTGGATATGGTAATACTTACATCTCCCAGGCGCGGCTTCTCGAAGCTATACGTGTGATTTCAGGCGGCGCGGTCTGGCTTGGACAAAAGGTCATACAGAAGCTGATTGCAGAATCCTATTCCAACATAAAGGAACAGGGCATGCCCGGAACCGGGCAAAAACAGCAAGGTTTGACCCCGGCTGAGCAAAAGGTTGCGGAACTGGTGGCCAGGGGCCAGTCCAACCTTGAAATTGCGTACAATCTCAAGATCTCAGAACGAACGGTCAAGGCACATCTTACTTCGATCTACGAAAAGACGAAAACAGGCAGCAGGCTCAGCCTGGCGCTCCTGATCAACAGGGGGATAACACCTACCTCTACAGCATAAACAAATACTATTTTCTCCTTATCCGGATAAACAGGCCATATCCAAGTGTTTTGATTTATGGAAGAACAATTAATAACCGTCCTCTTCACATCGTATGTGCATGCAATAATATGGAAAAACTCGTAATTGTGGTTACTGTATATCAGCCGGAGGCTGAATTATGGTTAGATTATAAAAGGAGGAAAGAGCCATGAAATGCATTATCTGTCATGGAGATAATATTCAGGTAAAAGAAGTTAAGGAAGAAATTTTTCTGGGAAATGATATCGTCCATATTCCAATCAAAATCCCGGTTTGTATGACATGCGGGGAAAGATACTACGATAGGCGAACAATGCAGTTTCTGGAAAGAATTGAAAATAAAATTTCCGGATCGGAGTTAAAACTGAAAGAAATCGGCAAGGTTTTAGTGTACGATGAAGCTGGCTCTGTTGCATAATCCATATCCTAAGGCAGGTTTAAATAACGTGAGTATTCTTTGATCAACGGGATATCTCCCGAAACTTCAAATGCGTGGAGCGTCCCGGATATTGTTCAAATCAATTACTTTGAACCGAAATCAGACTCTCTGAATAAAATATTATATCAATAATTCAAGTAAGTTAAAACTATACTTATATTTTGATGAACGTCCCCTACTCTGCTTCCCGACCGTAGTAAGCATTGGGAATATTCCCGACCTTTATAGCCTGCTTGAATAGAACTTCGGCCTTCTGAAAATCACCTTTTTCAATCATTCATAGCGGCATAATTATAAGACAGAACTGCGTCATCCGGATGATGTTGCAGACAATGATCATAATAAAATGCGGCCACTTCAAGGTTGTTTTCATCCCGGGCATAAATATTTCCAAGAAAAATCGCTGCATCTTTATCTTTAGGATTTAATTGCAGTATTTCCTGTAATAGCTTTTTAGCATTCTCAGTATTTTTCAATTCAAAATATGCTTTTGCCATATTACGACGGGCATCCAGATTCTCAGGTATAACTGCAAGAACATCCTGAAAGAGGCTTATGGCTTTTTTAAGCTGACCCTTTTGTGCCTCCTCCACCCCTTTGCGTAGTTTTCCCATGGCTTCCTTGAATTTTTCAGGTGTTGCATCCCGGAATTCAATATGCATCATTTCTCCTTCAACTGAAATATTCATTACCCTGGCAATCACACCATACAGCTTTTTAATTCTATCGATCACATCCTGTCCTGTGTGTTCAGTCGGATTAAATCGCTTGCCAGGAGAAATCATAATATCTTTCAATGGAATCGATAATTTCATCAGAGAGTCTTCCAATAGTTTAAATTAACATGCTTTCCCTTTTCCGTCAGGCGGTATCTTTGCAGTCTGCTGTTGGGTTTATCGGGTATGGTGTATTCCACAACATCTTTTTTCAAAAGACTTTGCATCAGGTCATTCAAATACCTTGTCGGTTTTGATTTCCCAATCTTCAGCGCGATATCTTTCTTGCTCAATTCGGAACGTTGCAAAAGTTCTAAAATCTGCATTGCCATGTCCGACTCTACCCCTGACTCTGCCCCTGACTCTACCCCTGACTCGGGCTGTTTAATTGTTTTATCCTGTGATGGTTTAAATATCAAAACAACAGATCCGGACCGAATGTTCCATTCAGGCAGGGGATTTCCGTTTTCTTTACACCATTCGATGATGTTTAGTGTACCTGTTCCCCATTTTTCAATAATGCCTGCCCGGTAAAATACACCGGCAATGATAGGATTCCATGGTCTTGATTCATGCGGACGAAATAATGATTTAGGAGTAATCCCAAAATGCAGGGCTCCTGGGTTTATGATCTCCATCCTGTCATCGTAAACGGCGACAGATACGGATGCGCCGGGCACGGCATAATCCCGATGGCAAAACGAGTTGGCCAGCGCTTCCCGGAAAGCGCGGGGATGGTAAAGCGGCCGGTCCTGGCGTTTGAATCTGTCGGGAAATACTTTTCCTGAAATCGGAATATAATCCTTAAAGAATGCTTCGGCCTTTTGCAGAAGACTGAAAGCATGCCCCCAATACTGTCGGTTATCTGAAAAATCAGAAATACGATTTGTGCCTCTAAATCTCGCAAGTTGAATTAAACACTGCGGATAGAGTGATTCCAGTCTGTTGCTTTTTCCATAAAGGACTACCGCCGCGTTTGTCAGCATGCCGTCAACTATAAGCCTGAGTCCTGTCAATATTGATTTTGTATCGGTTTTTCTGGGTCGCTCCATCCGGCCGGCATCAATAGCATTGGATAATGTCAGTTGAATTTCATCCTGATCGAGATCTTTTATTGTAATGTTTTTTGCAACCGGTTCGTTTTCCCATCGGCGGGTTGCATGCAGGCGTTCAACCAACCTGCGTTCATATTCGGCTTTCGGCATTATGCTTGTTGTTGGACCGCTGCGGATATAAGGGCGGCCATCATAGGTATAAAGTCCGCCGCCACCGTGGACTCTTAATATGATCAAAGCTTTTCCGTTTTCCAGCATGACTGTTTCAACATCGGGAAATGCGGGTGGATCAAGACGATTGAGTTCGGCTGAAATATCGGCCATGGTTTTGGCGGTAACATCCTGACCGATAAGTTCGCCTTTGTTGGATACGCCAAAAATGACAAAGCCACCAAGACCATTTAACATTCCGCAGACGGTTTTTATAGCTTGAGTGCGCTGACCGGTTGTGGTCTTAAACTCAAGTCGGTCAGATTCGCAGGATTCAGACAGTTTTTTTAATTCTTTAAGATTCATAATCCGTTTTTATCATTCCCCTGTAATAGCTTTGCCTCGGCCAGCAAATTCCCGGTTCCAGTTATGATTACCTGACATATCAATCCTTTTCCATTGACATAATTTATCCAGATTTTCATAAGTTAATCCCAATAAACTTATACAGCAAACAAATGATATTTTATCCCCTTTTTCATATGTTCCTTTTCCAATGAAAAAGAGAATAACTGTTTGATTATTGACGGAAAGATTAAAAGTTTAGGATATCCCCTAAAATTCTCCAATAGTTTAAATTAAAAATAATCGCTTTGCTGACAAAAAGATTAATTGTTGCCGACGATCTGATTAAAACCAACCGTATTTTTACTATATTTTTCTTTATCATTTACAACTTGTGATATGCAAGCTTTGTTGCGTGTCAGAATATTGTTAACGGAACTAAATGATATCTTTCGATTTTGGCAGACTGTCCGATGGAACAACGCAGCGGAAGACTTTTTAAAGCAGGTTTAAATAACGTGAGTATTCTTTGATCAACGGGATATCTCCCGAAACTTCAAAAGTGAGGAGCGTTCCCCAATTTTCCCCCGATATTTCAATTTGTTTAACGATACTCTTATCCTCTGATGAGTAGTTCTGCCCATTGTTTCTGGCATTATAAAATCTGTATGCTTTGATTTATTACAGATGTGTGATATATATGAAATCAGCCGGTTAAAAATCAACGTGTTATGTTTAAGCCGGGCGGATTTAATACTGAGTAACTTATGGAGAAAGATCATGGCCATCAAGGAATTGCTGAAAACAAAAAGAACGGAAATCCTCAGGATTGCGGCAAAGCACGGAGGAAGAAATGTTCGGGTTTTCGGTTCCGTTGCCAGAGAGGAAGAAGGCAAACACAGCGATATTGATCTGCTGGTAGAACTTGAACCCGGACGAAGCCTTATGGATCATGCGGCCATGCTTCTGGAATTACAGGAATCTCTCGGATACCGCGTTGATGTCATCAGTGATCGCGGAATAAAACCCAGGATCCGCGATATCGTTCTGCGAGAGGCAATACCCTTATGAGGAACCCAAAAGACCGGCTTACTGATATGCTTGAGGCTATTGATAACATTGAGAGGTATGCCGGCAGAGGACGTGTAGCTTTTGAACAGGATGAGTTGATCCAAAATTGGTTCATCCATCACATCCAAATCATAGGTGAAGCAGCCGCAAAAATAGACCGGTCATTCCATCTGGATCATCCTCAGATTTCATGGGCACAAATAATAGCAATGCGTAATATTTTGGTGCATGATTATTTCGGCATCGACCTTGAAGCGGTTTGGGGTGTCGTCGAGCGCGATTTACCAGAATTAAAACGCAGAATAAAAGAAGTAATTGAATATATATGAAGGTGACGATAAGTTTAAAAGTTCAAAACGCCCCGAATATTTCCCCCGGTTACCGAAAACGGCTTTGGGCCAAAATCGGTAATTAAAGTGTTAATAGTGGTTAGTTCCGGAAGGTTTTACGAAGGCAGGTTTAAATAACGTGAGTATTCTTTGATCAACGGGATATCTCCCGAAACTTCAAATGCGTGGAGCGGCCCGGATATTGTTCAAATCAATTACTTTGAACCGGAATCAGACTCTCTGATTAAATAATTATATCATTAATTTAAATGAGAAAGCAGTATTTATATTTTGATGAACGTCTCCTGATATACTATGGACATTCCCCCGATATGCTAAGGACAATTAAATACAGATGTAAAGGGCGTTTATTAATCTCCTGTAATGAACGCTCTGCACGAACATCCCGTTAGTTTTTCCTCTGTTTTCGCTTGACCAGCACCTCTCTGGCATGTTGAGTCAACTCATAATTTATCATTCGATCGTCTCCCCGAAACCATGTTAATTAAATATTAGAAGTTCGGATTGTCCTCAACGGAAATCGCACATATAAATGATATCGTGATATTGTCAGGTTATGAATTACCGAAAACAGCTTTGAGCCGAAATCGGTAATTAAAGTGGTCATAGCAGTTTGTTGCGGATGATTTCCTGAAGGCAGGTTTAAATGTCGATAGCATTCTTTAATCAGCATGATATCAACTAAAGTTCAAAAGCGAGCAACGCCCCCTATTCGTCCCCTAACCTTTGATATCATTATATAATCAGGCTATAAACTGTAAATATAAAGGGCGTTATATATTAAAGCAGAAGTAGAATATACCTCCCACTGTAGTAAAAAGAAAATTTATTATCGCGTAGATAAAAAAACAACCTCCTGATAGCATAGAGTTGAGTAAACTCAAAATATTAAATGCTAAAAGGAGGCTGTCATGAACGAAAATGAAGTTATCAGGTACGAGAAGTTCTGTCAATTTAAAGCTGGGATTCGCTCATCAAGAGATTATCTTATAGTAGGAATCGATGTAGCCAAGGAGCGGCATCACGCATTTTTTGGCACCGCTACCGGCCGCACACTTTTGAGACGATTGCTCTTTGACAACAATCAGGCCGGATTTAAGCAGTTAATAACAAGGGCCTCACAGTTTCAGGTCGAGCATGGACTCGGCAGGGTCGTATATGGATTGGAGCCGACCGGCAACTACCACAAGCCGCTGTCGAGCTGGCTGCTTGAGCAGGATAAAATGCTCGTATTGGTATCGAGCAAGTCCATCTCAGACAATCGTCAGACCCTGGACGGGCGCTGGGATAAGAATGACATCAAGGACAGCGCCAATGTGGCGGATCTGATAGCCCAGGGCAAGTGCCAGTTTTTTGAGATGCCCGACACGCGGCTGGTGCAGTTGCGTAATCTGCTGTCATTGCGCCGGCGGCTTAGAAAAGCCGAGCATTCCGTGCGCATGCAGATTCGAAACGGGTTGGTAAGTAAGTATTTTCCTGAACTGGATCGTCACTGGGGCAGTGGTTTAAAGGAGAATCTGGCCATCGTGCGCTGGTGTCTGGATCCGCGCAAGATCACAACTATGGGGTATGAGGAGTTTGTGAAACGGGTCACCCGACGGGACCGGGGCATCCGGCAGCAGAAAAGGTTGATGCGGATCTATGAAGCGGCCACCGTATCGATCGGTTGCCCGATGGATGAGGCCGCTCATTTTGAGGCGCATCTTCTGGTAGAGCGACTTGAGAAAATCAGCGAAAGAATCGGGCAAACCGAGTCTGAGATCAAGGATCTCTGTGACAACTTTCCAGGCTACCGGCGGTTGCTGAGCATCCCCGGGTTCGGTCCTTATGTGTCATCGATCGTACTAGCAAGAATCGGCGATCCGAATCGATTCATAGGACGCAGGCAGGTGATCCGACTGGGCGGTTTGGATCTTAACGCCAACCGCAGCGGCAAACGAAGTAATGCTGCCGTACCGGTGATCTCCAAGCGCGGTAATTCTGAACTGCGCTACGCGCTGTATCAGGCGGCGCAGATTGCCACTTACCACAACGAACGGTTCCGGGCGTTGTTTACCCGTTACCTTGAGGGTCGAGAGAATGAGCGGGGTATCAAGACCAAGATGCGTGTCAAGCTGGCGGCCAAAATGCTGGTGATTGCCTGGACATTGATGAAAACCGATACGGATTTTGATCCTTTACTGGTGAAGGCATAATTATAGGAATCTATCGAGAGTAAAGAATAGTGTGTTCGGCGAGAGAGCCCGTTGATGGGCGTAGGAGCGAAACAACTCCGGGAGGGACAATACCGGGCCTCTCTCTGAACTCAAAGCCTGGATAAGGAATGATGGACGCCGCCTATAATGGCAGGATGTCGGATAAACGTAACGCTGAGGCAGTGAGTTCGCCGAAAAGAGAGAAACTCGCCGAAAGAAATATCAGTAACACAGGATAGGTATGCTCGCAGTTTGGCAACGACTATAACTTATTGATATATAATATTATAAAAAACACTTGACGAGAGGACTATAGAATGTCCCTATTGCCCCCTCCGGATATTGCCCCCCCCTGATCATATTTAATTATGGATATCCCATATACTAATCCTCGAATAGTTCTTTTTGGTAGGGTTTCTGACTTTTTTCTGGCAATTTTCCTTTAAGACCAAATAAATTTAGTAGCTTATTTAATTCACGTTTCGGAATAATTTCCCTCATTTCAGGAAGCATCAAATGAGTCCTTGCTACTTTCTGCCGATGCATTTTATTTTCAATACAGCGCCAGTGGGGCTTACCGCCCCAATCGCCATACTCAACTTTGCCGCCGCAATTGCTACAAGATATTATCCCTGAATTTATATGAGGCTGATCAATGCTTCGAGAATAACAGTCGTCAATAACACATCGCCAATAGTACGGTTCATCCCGACCTTCACTCGCAACTACCTCGCTCTTACAAATAGGGCAAGTTGGAGGTCCATCTTCATATTCTCTAAGCAAATCAAAGAGTCTTAGCGTTTTAATAAAATCTTCAACAACATTTTTACTTAAGCGACGTTCCATTATTTCTTGAGTGTTGCTATAGCTCAGAATATTAAGGGAACCTATCCACAAGATTGAATTGTCGATAATAGCAAGCTTCTCATGCATTCTACGTTTATGAATAACGACAACGCCCCACTTTTCGAGGGTGCTCTCCAGCATCCGATAATTGCTTAGTTCGCGCCTACCTCTATCACATAGTGCCTTGGTTATGACAAAAGTCTTGACCCCGCATTCAACAGCCGACTTGAGAGAAGGTTCCATGATCGCTAATCTGTCTTGGGTAATAAATGGAGAATATATTATTACCCTTTCTTTTGCATCATTTACGTCTCCGCAGAAAAATGAGTAGAATCGATCTTGAGTCATCATAATCCTGTCAGCATCCGACTCAACTTTACCACCAAAAACCTTTGCCTGGGCATCAGCGCTGCTACTCGCTAACCCATAAGGAACAACTGAATTGGCATTAACACAAGGGAACCGTTCCTTAAGGAATGGGATTAATTCGCCACCGAGAAAAGCATTTTTTGCCAATTTTTGTATATAGTCAAAATTGCCGACAACAAATAAACGGCGCTTAGCTCTTGTAAGTGCAACGTTGATAAGCCTTTTCATATCTTCATCAAGAGAGGGGATGAACATACCAACTCGAAAATGAGGTTCATCGTTCACCAAATCAAATATTACTAAATCCGCTTCAGAACCCTGAAAGTTATGAACAGTCCCAGATCTGACCTCGTTCTCAAGACCTTGTTCTTTTATCAATATATCAACTAATCTTGCATGTGGACGATAAGGGCTAATTATTAAAATTCTTGGGGAGCTCCCTGCTTTTAATTCAGGGCGGTCATTTTTCAAGATGCTTTCTGCCAAGTCCACACATATTGTTGCAGACAAAAAATTTAATCTGCTTGATCGATTGCCCCTTGAAACACTTGTCACCCATGCGTTAAGAGGGCCCGTATCAACTAGCAATACGGGATTGTCATGCCCCCAGTCTCGGTAATACCAGTTCAATAGAGAATAATCGCACTTTTCATGATCTAGTCTACAACTTTCACCATCAACCAATTTTTTTCCATCAACAAGAAAGTTTTCGTAAATCAGACTATTTGCAATCAGGCTGATAGACGGATGCATCCTATATTGTATCCTTAATGGTACTAAATACTGGGCTTGGAGACTGTAATCTGTTA
>JAWOHP010000064.1:0-3030 GCA_046485065.1 Desulfobacterales bacterium
CTTTGGTCTTGCATTCGGCATCAGGATTTTAAGACTCATAAGAAGGCTGAATACCTTTAACAGAAGACCGACCTTTAATATTCCTTTTATCCCGGGAAGTACCGGTTTCCCGGCAAAAAATGCGTTCATCCCGGCTATATTCTTAAAAACAAAGATAATGTCGGGATCATCACATGTGCCCTGTTCAACCCTGAATTGACCCTTGTCAAAAACAAGATAAGCTCCTGTCTGATTTTTGTCCCGACCAGCTGAAAACTGAACTTTCGCCCGGACATCCTTGAACTTTTTCTTCATAACAGGATCATCTTCAAGGACAACTTTTATGACCGGCAATACGGCTCTTAAAAAAATCCTCGCGGCAAGAATCTCTTTTTCGGTTGCCATCTTAAACTTCATCCTCCCAGTCTTCATCTTCCTCGAAGTCTTTTCCCATTGTTTCTCTTACTTTTTCTATTATCCCGTCCGTATCAAGCTTATAGTGCGAATAGAGATCCTCGGGATATCCCACTTCACAGTAGCAATCGGGAATACCGACTTTCGTAAAGGCGCATCCCTTTCCGCTTGAAGCTATTACATCCGCAACAGCGCTTCCAAGTCCTCCGTAAACATTATGGTCTTCGAAAGTAATTATCCTCCGGGTCTCTTCAACCGCTCTTAACACGGCTGCCTCATCTATGGGTTTGATAGTGTGCATGTTGAGAACTCTCACGCTCAGTCCGTCTTTTTCTTTTAAGAATCTTGCAGCCTCAGAGGCCTGAAGCACGGTAATTCCGCAACAGATAAGAGTTATGTCGGTGCCTTCCGCGACCTCAATCGCTTTGCCTATTTCAAATCCGTAATTCTCATTTTTATAGAATCCGGGCTCGAAGCCTCTTCCGATTCTTATATATACCGGCCCGGGATATTCGACACAGGCTTTGACCGCATTCGCAGTCTCGATTCCATCGGCAGGAACAATAACCGTCATGTTCGCAAAGGATCTCATGATCGCAATATCTTCGGTGCAGTGGTGTGTGGTACCTGCCGCTCCAAAGGATGTTCCGGCATGCGTGGCGATAATTTTGCAGTTTAAGTTCTGATAGCAGATATCTGTCCGAACCTGCTCTGCCGCCCTCATGGCAGAAAATGCCGCCATTGTTGATACAAACGGAATAAGCCCTGACTTCGCAAGACCGGCTGCTATGCCAAACAGATTCTGCTCCGCGATGCCAACGTTAAAAAATCTCTCCGGGAACTTATCGCCGAATTTCCCTATCTTTGTCGATTTGGCAAGATCCGCTGAAAGCCCGACAATTTTTTCATTCTTTTCCCCGAGCCTGCACAGGACTTCACCATATATTTCCGCCTGAGTCATTGAATCGGCATCGTATACCGTCCATGTTAAACCCTCGGTCATAACTTCCTCCTGTAAGAATCGATGGTTTATTGCATAACCAGAATCAATGAACCAGTTGGAAGTTATATGCGAACGGATTTGAGATTTTTGGGAATCAGATTTTTAAATTGCTGAGCGTTAAAAATCACAAGGCTTTGAGGGCGTCAGCCCCAACCTTCTTGTGATTTAGCAAGGTGATTTAAAAATCCCCAAAAAGCTCATTAGGAGAGCATATTAAGACTTCCAACGTGTTCGTTTAAAACAAGCCGCCGCAAAGCGGCATAAAACAGCTTTTTACGAAGCCGTCAAACTCCGTACATTCTGTCTATAGAGTTCTTTGCTTTTTCGATCAAATCCGAGTTGAGTCCGCCATAGTGCCACTTGACTTCGTTTTCCATGAAATCAACGCCTTTACCCTTTACAGTATTGGCAATTATAACAACGGGCGCCTTCTCTTCGGTCCGGGCATATTCTATTGCTTCAGACAGATCTCTGAAGCTGTGCCCGTCAACCTCCTTTACTATCCATCCGAAAGCCTTCCATTTATCGGCAAAAGGCTCGAGCCCCATGATCTGTTCAGTTGTTCCGTCTATCATAAGCCTGTTTCTGTCAACAAATGTTATGAGATTTCTGATCCCAAAGTGGGAAGCAGCCATTGCAGCTTCCCATACCGCCCCCTCGTTGCATTCACCATCTCCGAGGATACAATATGTTCGCCAGGTTTTTTTCTGCACCCTGGCACCCAGCGCAAGGCCTAACGCCATGGAAAGACCATGTCCAAGGGAGCCGGTCGATACATCAACGCCTTTTACCTTGTTTCCATCGAGATGCATTCCAAAAGGAGATTTAAATTTGTTGAACTCCTTCAAAAGTTCAAAATCAAAATATCCTTTACGCGCAAGCACGGGTGCATAGCCGACACCACCATGCCCTTTACTCAGAATAAACCTGTCTCTTGTTTCAAGCCCGGGTTGTTTTGGATCAACATTAAGGTACTTGAAATAAAGAATGACAAGAATCTCAACTATGCTGAGAGCCCCGCCAATATGGGCCCCGCCCGCCCATCCCGTTACTTCGACAATATCTTTTCTTATCTGATGAGCCTTCTCTTCAAGATCTTTTATCTCGGATTCTGTTAACGGCAAAGCAGCACCTCCTGTAATATAGCAAATGTCATAAATATGTTACCTTTGGGTATGTGTGCGTATGCGATCTACAGAAACAATTATATGCCCTTCGTCAACGGCGCCATATTCGCATCCATGGAAACAGTGCAGCCCCAGTGGATAGACGCCCACGAAGCCTTTTATAGCTAGCGCCTGTATAATATTTATAGACTGTCCGGGGGCGTTCTTAAAAGCCCGTGACGAATTTTCTGCGGTTCGCATACGCACACATACCCAAACAGGTTGATGGTTTCAATCGGAATATTATTCTGACAACCACTACAATCATTAAAACGACAGATATAGATACACGGATGGAATGATAAATATGACAAGATCTTTATCATGATTCCTCTCCTTTAGACAGAAGAAAAACAGAAAGCAAACCTTCGGTTTTGATATCACAAGGAACAGATATGTCAAATATTTTGCAATTTTTGTTCTTTAAGAAAAAACGAAAGAATAAGGCAGGCACAGCTGACAAAAAAG
>JAWOHP010000017.1:0-19053 GCA_046485065.1 Desulfobacterales bacterium
TGCATACTTGCCACACCTAAAATGCCAATTGAAAAAATGGCAAGCGCAATAAGAATTTCAATCAATGTAAATCCCTTGTTATTAAATTTCTTATCTGATTCTTTTGTTTTATTATCAGACATTTTCACGCTCCTTAGGATATTTTCCTCCTCACCCCAACCCTATTCCGCAAGTGGCGAGGGAATTTTAGAGATCACATTCCAAGATTCCTGCATTTTATGGTAGTAACCAGCAACTCCCGGCTGAAATTATCATTAGGCGTTATTCTTCTATTGCCTACAACATAGGTATTATTATCCGTATCTTTTAACATAGGCGTCTTTGTTCTTGCCAGAAGCCAGATCTTTACTGCCCTGATCTTGTCAATGGCTATTCCGGCACCTCCGATTGCAGTCCCGTTAGCATCATCATTTATATCTATTTCTCCGTCATCATTAGTGTCAAGAATCCGGTCAAGGATGTTATTGTTATCGCTGTCAAAAGCCCAGATGATATTCCCGTTAGCCGAGGTATCAAGCAAATCGTTTTCGTCATTATCATAGGCATAAGCCATAAAAAGCGCCTGAATGCTCTCTGCTGCCAATTGTCTCACGCCACCACCTATGACCATTCCAAGATCAAACATTCCAACTGTAGGAGTAGTTGAAGAATCATACATTGAAAAAGAGATTGTTTCATTTGAGTCAAGGACTCCGTTATTTTCCATGATTCCGTCATTGTTTAAATCGGCTATATCAGCTGTAAATGTTATCGAGCTGTTCCCGTTAACATCACTAATAGAAGTTATCCCAAAATTACCGGTATTATTTTGATCATAACCTGCCATCCTTATTTCTCTTTCCAAAAGATATAATCCACCTCTTAAATTCTGCTGCATATTCAGCACTACAGTCTGTTTTCTATTCATCAATGTTTGGGTATGGTAGGCTGAATATATTGCCATAAGAACAATTCCTGCAACTCCCATGGCAACCATGAGTTCAATTAATGTAATACCCTCGTTTGAACCCGCAAAACGGAAACCCGATCGAAAGATATTTCTCGTATAAATCATGTCTAAAGTTCCTATTCCCAGTTAGCGCTGACGCTCGTCTTTCTCGAGGTGGCAACTCCTCCGTAAATAAGTATCTGAATTCTGTAATATGCCGAATTTTCCATGTTCGTTAAATAAATGGTCCGATTAAGATTGGAAAAACCCCTTGAAGTATATAATATTTCATCGGCTGTTGCCTCTCCGCCCGGACCGCCAAACACAACTCCTCCACTGTAACTATTGAGCGAAACGGTCTTTCCAATGCAAGGAATATTATAGCTTCCGGCTGTAGTATTAATGAACACACTGCAATTCTGATTCTGTTTTACGGCAGCCATCTTGGCAAGCTGCAAATTACTCTGCAACTCAACAACCGCGTTTCTCAGTCCCTGATTTCTATACCAGCTGATCAGGTTGGGCACCGTGATTGCCGATAAAATAGCAATAATTGCTATTACAATCATCAATTCGAACAACGAGAACCCTTTTTTATTCTGCATACCTTATTCTCCAGGCCTGATCTTTATGTTTCTAAAGAAGCTTACAGCAGTCACGTATGACGGCTTAGTAAAAAATCAGATTTTGCTTTTTTTGTCATTCCCGCGGAAGCGGGAATCCAGATAATTCGGTGGGTTCTGGACTCCCGTTTTCACGGGAGTAACGGGATTTTAGAGTTTTTACGAGTCCATCACGTACAGATATTATACAAATAATGTGCCATAGCGATTTTTAAAAATATCGCGGTTATTGGATATACTGCCCGAACATTAATTATAAGAATAACACTTTGAAATAATGTAATAAAACAACGTGCAAAGATATTGGTGCCGCCTTAGCTTAATGACAGCATGAGGAATCGGATTTGATCAAGACTATTAAATTGTTTTATAGAACTATTAAATTGTTTTATACTTGAACAGGAACAATAGCTACCGGCGTTTTATATAGTTAACCGCATTTTCAAAGATGCGAACTCCTGCCGTTGTTTCTGATAGATGAATATCCTTCCCGGAACGTTTCGCCTCTTCTTTTCGCCTTGTCCAGTCAGGATGATTTGTGGTGTGATTATATCCTTCAGGATGAGGCATAAGGCCAAATACGCGGCCGCTCAAATCACATATTCCGGCAATATCTTTTATGGAACCGTTCGGATTATATGGAAATTTCCCTTCCGCTTCTGACCAATCCGGCAGTGCGTACTGTAAGGCTACCTGATTATTTTCAACAAGTCGCCTGATTACCGCCTCATCAGAATAAAATTTCCCTTCACCATGCCGCACGGGAAGCTCCATATTGTCAAGCCCTTTTGTAAACAGACAGGGAGATGCGGAGTTAACCTTGAGATAAACCCAGTCATCCCTGAAATTGCCGCAATCATTGAAAGTCAAAGCAACGGATCGTAAGGTATAATTATTGTCAAACCCAGGTAGAAGTCCCATATTTACAATAGCCTGAAATCCGTTGCATATACCTATAACGAGATTTCCGTTGCCTATAAACTCGACGATTTTATTCCCGATTTTTGTCTTGAGTTTAACCGCCTGGACAACACCTGCTCCATGATCATCACCCCATCCGAAACCGCCTACAAAGGCCATTATATGAAAATCTTCCGGTTTTATCGTTCCATCAATAAGGGAATTTATGTGGACTCTTTCTGCTTTTGCTCCGGCCAGTTCAAAAGCATAAGCAGTTTCATAATCGCAGTTCAGGCCGTATCCGGCAAGTACGAGAACCCTGACTTCACTCATATCAGATCTCCAAAAGGCTTTTTCCAGGCATTTCTCAAATCATCAACGGATATAGAAACAAGGTTTCTGCCCTGAAGCCCATCAACAATAAAATCTTTACCCTCTAACACCGCTCCAACGCATGCTAATGGCAGCCCGAAGAAAAGGTTTTCAAAATCATTTTTATTTTGAGGCGCGATGGTTACAATTATACGTCCGGCCGATTCTGAAAAAAGAATGATATCGCCACGACTTGCTCCTTCAGCCGGGACAAGGCCAATATCAACTTTCATACCAAGGTTTCCGCCCATGGCAACCATTGCAAGGTGTACGCCCAGCCCCCCCCGGTATATTCCATGCGCCGAAGCGACTAAACCCCTATCAATTGCAGATCCTAACGCATTATAAATCTTTATAAACTGATCCGGGAAAACCTTCGGAACATTTAAACCGATGTAACCGAAATGTTCGTAATATTCCGAAGCGCCCAGTTCATTGCGTGTTGTGCCCAGCACATAAACCAGGTCTCCGGGAATTTTGCTGTCCATCGTTACACATTTATGAATATCATTTATAACGGATACAGATGAGAATTGGAGTGTTTCAAGAGCGGAAACCTTATGTGTTTCACCGTACCGTCCGGGAAGATGCCCGTCGACATACATACTGTCCTTGCCTGATAAAAGGGGAATTTTGTAAGCAAGGCACATCTCAGACAATGCCCTGCATGACCGCACTAGCTGGGCTGCCTTAAATTTACCATCCGGATTGCTTACAGGATGATACTGGATACTGGGCCAGCAGAAATTGTCCACTCCTCCGACATTTTCCGGATCTCCTCCGACACACAGAAGCCGGCGAAAAGCTTCGTCAATGGCACAGCTTGTCATATGATAAGCGTCTATTGAAGAGTACTGGGGTATCAGAGCCTGCGAAAAAACAAGACCTTTCCCGGAATCGAGAACAGGTCTTATAACCACGGCATCGCTGTTTATATCGCGGTTTGCACCCACAAGCGGTTTTATTACGCTCCCGCCCTGAACCTCATGGTCATATTGCCTGCAAATCCATTCCTTTGAGCAAATATTAGGGCGCGATAAAATATCGAGCAAAAGTATATTGTAATTAAGGGGTTCTTTCAGTACCGGCTCAAACAGGCCGCGCCTTTCAGGTTGCTGCCACACGGCATCAAACTCCCACTGGGGAAAACCGGCCGAAAGAAGATCCAAATCAACATATGCACAGGTTTTATTGCCGTATTTTATATGAATCTTTCCTGAATCGGTGTATCTCCCAATGGCAGTGCTCTCAACAGCATGTTTTGCTGAAAGTTCAAGGAACCTGTAAAGATGTTCCGGCCTGACGGCAACGGTCATGCGTTCCTGGGATTCTGAAACCCAGATCTCCCACTGGTCAAGACCTTCGTATTTCAGGGGTACCTTTTCGAGTTCTATTTCGCAGCCATTTGAATAACGGGCAGATTCACCTATTGATGATGAAAGCCCGCCTCCTCCGTTATCCGTTATGAACATGATAAGCCCCTCGTCACGGGCCTCTAGGAGAAAATCATGCATCTTTTTCTGTGTGTACGGGTCACCTATCTGTACATGACCCGCAGGCGTATTTTCAGAAAAAACCTCTGATGAAGCCGTAACTCCATGTATCCCGTCTTTTCCCACCCTTCCACCGCACATAATGAGAAGTTCCCCGGGAGATGTTTTCTTTTTATCGGCAGGTTCTCCCCGGATTACCGACGGCATTATTCCCAGCGCAGTCACAAATACGAGGCATTTTCCCATATATCCATGGTGAAAAAGGACCTGGCCAAAGGGTGTGGGTATCCCGCTTTTATTACCTCCATCTCTGACTCCTTCTATCACGCCGTCGAGAAGGCGCCTCGGATGAAGATGGGGTGTAAGCGAGCCGTCATAATCCCTGTATCCGACACAAAAGCCGTAACTTCCCATTATCAGCTTTGAACCTTTTCCCGTTCCGAGAGGGTCGCGGTAAACCCCGACAATTCCTGTAATCGCGCCGCCATAAGCCTCCATGTTGGATGGCGAATTATGCGTTTCACCCGTTATTACGTAATAATGCCTGTCATCAAAAACCCCCGCGCCTGCATTATCCCATAATACGGATACGACCCACGGTTTTCTGTCTTTAAGATAAAGTGTCGGAACTTCAATATATGTTTTGAAGAGATTATTAACCGTTTCAAGATGCCCGGTTTCAAGATCTTTGTACCTGAACAATCCTCTGAATGTATTGTGGTTGCAATGATCGCTTCTTGCCTGAGATATATATTCAAGCTCAATATCGGTAGGCTCGGACAGGCCTACCAGAGCGCGTTCGGCCAGAACATCCTGTCTTAAAAAATAAGATCTTATGGTGGGAATATCATTTGGATTGAGGGCGAGGTTGCGTTGGTCGCTTATTTTTTTCAGGGCTTCATCATTTTCAATCGAAATTGATGAAACAGTTGGAACGTGGTTTAGTATTACCCTTGGAATAATATAACCGATCCCGGTTGAACTGTCCCAGTCCTTCTTTGAATAAATCCTCCACTGCTGAATTATATCATTCGCAAGAAGTTCAGAGGCTATTTTTTCTATATTCCGCCTTACAAGATTCCGGCCGCTTACACAAAATCGTTTCGAAGTATAAACAGCTTCTTCATTTGAAAAACTGATTCCCAGTATATCTTCTATCGCTTCAACTGCTGTACTTCCCGGATTATCTCTAACCCCAGGCCTGTAACCAACCCATATAATCCAGTCGAATTCTACCGGCAAAGGGTTATATGATGATATCTGAGTGACAGGATTTGTAAAAATCTTACCCTGAATTATCTTCAACTGTTCATCTGTCAGTGCGGCATCAATAGTTATGACAGAAATTGTACGAACTTTTGACAGTTCTATCCCGAAATAATCTTTCGCCTTATGGCGGATACCCTCACCTTCGGCATCGAACATATCCGGTTTTAAAGCAATCTCAAGTCTGTGCGGCATAATATTTATCTTAAGTAGCTAAATTTGTTATATAATAAATGTCAACTGAAGAAAATCCTCGAAATGTCATTATAGAAAACGAAAATCATAAGAACAATTAAAATAAAAATGCCAACCTGCTGGGCAATTTCCCGCATCTTTGTATTGACCGGCCTGCCGATAGCAGCCTCGATAAAAAAGAAAAGCAGATGCCCGCCGTCTAATACCGGGATAGGAAGAAAATTCAGTACGGCAAGATTAATGCTTAAGAGCGCGATGAAGAATAGTAAATTGGCAGCTCCTTCCCTTGCCTGCTGCCCCGCCATCTCTGCGATCATAATCGGTCCACCAAGTGTTTTTACAGAAACGGTCCCCTGAATAAGCTTGGCAATGCTTATTATTGTTAATTTTGTAATCTTGTATGTCTGCCTGACGCTTTCAAACAGAGCCTGAAAAGGGTTTAACTTTTTTGAATAAAAATCACCTGCTGAGGCAATTCCTATTGCATAACGCTTAATATCTTCCCCGAATATGTTTTTTGCAGTCTTAAGTTCAGGCAATATATCAAGCGTAATGGATGTGCCATTCCGGCGAACGGAAACGGAGAGTTTTTTCCCGTTGCTCCCGGAAATGATTCCTGCCATCTCTTCCCAGTCTGAAATGCCTTTACCATCAATCGATTCGATAAGATCCCCTTTTACCAGGCCGGCTATATCGGCCGGAGATCCCTTTTCGATAGTTCCCGCGGTGGGTCTTAATATAAATATGCCCGAAACAAGGAAAATTACGAAAAATACTATTATCGCAAGCACCAGGTTGAAGAAAGGTCCTGCACCAACGATCAAAATTCTCTTTAATACATGCTTATGCGTGAAGGAAAAAGGAATATCCGCAGGATCTATGTCGGCATCAGGCTCCTCGCCCACCATTTTAACATAGCCGCCAAGAGGAACTGCGGATACCCGGTAATCGGTTATTCCAATTTTTTTTCCGAATAATCTCGGACCGAAACCAAGGGAAAACTTCTCAACCCCAACACCAAAAAGCCTTGCCATAAGAAAATGGCCAAGCTCATGGAAGAAAACCAATACACCAAGGACAATAACAAAGGCGAAAATATCAATGCTCATAATAAATTATACTATTTTTTTGAAGGTGACAGAGTGGTCATTATGACCTGCAATTACAGTTTAAGGAATTTGTTCCTCTGCGATTTTGCGGGCCCACAGATCTGCATCGAGAATATCAGAAAGTGCCGGATTTGCAACAACAAAATGCTTATCCATCGTTTTCCTGATAACTTCCGGAATGTCTGTAAAATGTAACCGCTTATTTAAGAAGGCTTCAACAGCAACCTCGTTTGCAGCATTCAAAACAGATGGGAGGGTTCCTCCTGTTTTACCTGCAGAAAAAGCAAGATCAAGACAGGGAAATTTTCCGGTATCAGGCCTTTGAAATGTAAATGATCCGATAGATTCAAAATCAGGAAGCGGTTGCCCGAGACGAAGTCGTTCCGGATAAGACATAGCATATGCTATCGCGCCTTTCATGTCGGGAATACTCATCTGGGCGATAACCGACCCGTCTTTATAGGATACCATTGAATGAATCACACTCTGAGGATGAATAACAACTTCAATATCCTCAAGAGAAATTCCGAAAAGATGTCCGGCTTCCATGACCTCAAGCCCTTTATTCATAAGCGTGGCTGAGTCGATGCTGATCTTTCTTCCCATTTCCCATGTAGGATGGTTCATGGCATCTTCCGGTTTAATAAATTCAAACTCGTCCTGTGGTAGGTTAAGAAAAGGTCCTCCGGAAGCCGTAAGAATTATCTTGTCCATATCCTCCCTGCGATGCCCCGCTATACATTGGAAAATTGCGCTGTGTTCGCTGTCTATAGGCAGTATCTTTACGTTTTTTTCCGCGGCCTTTTTCATTACAATTTTTCCGGCCATTACAAGTGTTTCCTTGTTGGCCAGCGCAATATTTTTCCCTGCATCAATTGCCGACAAAGTGGGCATCAGACCGGCTGAACCTACCATTGCCACTATGACCATATCCACCGGTTCATATGATGCTGCGCCATTGTAACCATCATTCCCATACAGTATTTTAACACCACTGTTTGCTGTAATTCTTTTCAGCTCATCAGCGCTCTTTTTATCAAAAACTACAGCAAAATCGGGGGCAAACTTATGAATTTGTCTTGCAAGAAGAGCAATATTATTTTTTGCGGCAAGGACCTTGACGCAAAACCTGTCGGGAAACATTTCGACAATTTTCAGGGCATTTGTTCCAATTGATCCTGTTGAGCCCATGATAGAAAGAAACTTCATAATTATTGACCTGTAATACTGCCTTTCGGCATTTATGACTTATTAAAAAAGATGCTCTCGTAAAAGTCTCATATGCGAACGGATTTGAGATTTTTGGGAAATAGATTTTTAAAGAACTGAGCGTTAAAAATCACAAGCTGCTTGAGGGTGTCAGCCCGAGTTCTTGTGATTTAGCGAAGTGGTTTAAAAATCCCCAAAAAGCTCATTAAGAGAGCGTATTCAGACTTATTACGAATTCATCAAAAAAGGTACTCCTTGAAAAACCAGGCAACAGGGGCGGCAAAAAGAAGGGCGTCTATACGGTCAAGAATTCCGCCATGACCCGGCAATAATCCGCCGGAGTCTTTAACACCGGCCGACCTCTTTAATTCCGATTCAAAAAGATCCCCGAGCTGTCCAGCAACTCCAACCAAAATAAAAAAAGGAATGCTTATCCACCATGAATACGAAGGGAAAATAAGATACTTGAAAATACTGCCTGCACATAAATTTGCGGTAAGCCCTCCTATTGAGCCTTCGATTGTCTTGCCTGGGCTCACTGCAGGACAAAGTTTATGGCGCCCGAGATAAGTACCTGTATATAATGCCCCGATATCACCCGCAAATACTATAATCAGAATAAAGTAGATCCAGGTAATACCCTCAGAAGTATTTCTTATCAGTATAAGGTATGAAAGAAAGAGAGGAATATAAATTAATCCCATGAGCTGCTTTGCAACCAGCCATGGAGCATTTTTGTCATTTACGAATTTTTTTAGCGAAATCAGGCTTAAAATAAGAAGATTCAAGACAATTAATGCGGGAACAATATTAAATAAATCATAATAAGCTGCGCAAATGATCATCAGTCCGATTAAGTAAACCGGAATGGATGCCGAATCAAAACCCTTGTCGCTTTGCGGGTAAAGTACAATTTTAAAATACTCGAGGAGGGCAATAACCGAAACTACACTTATAACAACAGCAAAAATGACGGTTCCGGCTTTACTTATAAGCAAAAGAAGAAACGGAAGAGCTGCAAGTCCGGTAATCCAGCGTTTTAAATGCATGGTCTGAATCCTTCCTTCAGTATATCGACCTTCAGCCTTCAGCCTATCTACCTGACATTACCGAATCTTCGTTCGCGGCGTTGAAAATCAACAAGAATTTTAATGAATTCGTCTTTTCCGAAATCAGGCCAGAGTGTGTCGGTAATGAAAATCTCAGTATAAGCTATCTGCCACAGCAGAAAATTGCTTATCCGGATCTCACCGCTTGTACGAATCAGCAGATCAGGATCCGGCATACCGGCGGTATAAAGGTGATCAGAAATAAATTTCTCCGTTATTAAAACAGGATCAATTTTGCCATCTCTTACCTTTTCCGCAATTATTTTCACCATATTTGTTATTTCGGCTCTTCCGCCATAACTTAATGCAAGATTAATAACCATTCCGTCATTTGATTTCGTTAAATCCATTGTACGACCCAGGGATTCACGAACATCAGCCGGCAGATTTGCAAGTTCACCTATTGCATTAAGGCGAATGTTATTTTTAATCATCTCATTTTGTTCTGAATCAATGAACTTTTTCAGCAGCATCATTAAGGTTGCAACCTCTGTTTTAGATCGCTGCCAGTTTTCTGTGGAAAATGCGTATAGGGTTAGTATAGGAATTCCAATTTCGCGGCAGGTTCTTACAATTGCCCTCACGGTTTCAGCGCCTGCTTCATGCCCCCTGATTCTGTTCATAAGGCGCTTTTCAGCCCACCGGCCGTTCCCATCCATAATAATAGCAACATGCTTGGGAATCTTTAAAACATCAAGACCTTCGGGCACATTAAGGGATGTGCTAGAATTCAAGGATTTCTTTCTCTTTATCTTTATAGATGCCGTCTATAAGCTTTATCTGCTCATCTGTTATCTTTTGCACCCGCTCCTGAGCTTTAAAGGCATCGTCTTCTGAAATTTCTCCATCCTTCTTAAGACCCTTAATAAGCTCGTTTGAATCCCGCCTTATATTTCGAACAGCAACTTTGTAATCTTCGCACAATTTATTCACAACCTTAACCAGTTTTTTTCTTCTGTCTTCTGTCAGGGGCGGAATAGATATTCGAATAATTTTTCCATCACTTGAAGGAGTGAGGCCAAGGTCGGATTTCATTATAGCCTTCTCAATCTCTTTTATAACAGAGACATCCCAGGGCTGAAGAGTAATTAACCGGCTTTCGGGTACAGAAAGGGATGCTATCTGGTTAAGAGGAGTCGGGGTTCCGTAATAATCGACTCTTATCCCGTCAAGGATGGATAGCGAAGCGCGCCCGGTTCTTACTCTCTTCAATTCATTCTTAAGGGCAGCTATTGACTTGCCCATACTTTCCCTTGCTTCCTGAAATACTGACTCGATCATGGGCTTTTCCTCATTTGATGTGTAATAAAGATGAGCCTTTTTACTATTTTGTTAAGATTAAAATCGGTTCAACTGTTTATACGGGTACCGATATCCTCGCCGCATATAACTTTTCTAATATTTCCCTTCTTTTTGAGATTGAATATTGCAAGTGGCAGATTATTGTCCATTGCGAGAGAAATTGCAGTCATATCCATTACTTTAAGCTGTCGCTCAAGAACTTCCATGTATTTAACTCTTCCCAGAAACTTGGCATCCTTATTAACAACGGGATCCGAATCATACAGACCGTCAACTTTTGTGGCTTTCAGTAATATCTCCGCATGTATTTCCTGCGCCCTTAAAACAGCTGCAGTATCAGTCGTAAAATATGGATTGCCGGTTCCTGCTGCAAAAATTACGACACGTCCTTTCTCAAGATGGCGTACAGCTCTCCTTAATATATAGGGCTCAGCAACTTCATGCATAGATATTGCGCTCTGTATGCGTGTTGCAACTCCCTTTTTTTCTAAAGCGTCCTGCAAAGCAAGGCTGTTTATAACAGTCGCAAGCATTCCCATATGATCGGCGGAAGTACGGTCCATCCCATAGGAACTTGCGGCAATTCCTCTGAAAATATTCCCTCCACCAACTACTATGGCTATTTGAACCCCAAGATCGAAAATTGATCTGATCTCTTCGGCAACATATTTAATAACCTGTGAACTAATGCCAAAGCCCTGTTCACCCATAAGGGCTTCACCGCTCAACTTAAGAAGAACCCTTTTATATTGTGGAAGTGCCAAGGTGTTAAGACTCTCCGATTTGAAAACGCACAAAGCGTCTAATTGTAATATTCTCTCCTATTTTTGCAATCAGGTTGTTCAATAAATCCGAAATGGTAATGCTTGGGTCACGTACATAAGCCTGATTCAACAGGCAGCTATCTTTAAAAAATTTTTCGAGTTTTCCTTCCGCAATTTTCTCCACCATTTTTTCAGGTTTCCCCATCTCTCTTGCCTGGGCACGATAGATCTCCATTTCCCTTTCAATCAATTCCTGAGCAACATCCTCGCGCCTTATACCAACAGGACTGGTTGCGGCAATATGCATCGCAACATTCTTTGCGAACTCTTTGAAGTCATCATTTTTTGCAACGAAATCGGTCTCACAATTAATTTCAACAAGCACACCAAGCTTTCCACCCATATGAATATAGGGCTGTATCGTTCCCTCTGTCATTACCCTTCCGGCTCTTTTAGCTGCTGTTGCAAGTCCTTTTTTTCTCAGTTGATCGACAGCTTTATCCATGTCTCCTTCACATACGGAAAGAGCTTCTTTACAATCCATTATACCTGCGCCGGTCTTCTCCCGGAGTTTTTTTACTGCTTCCGCACCAATTGTTACCATATTACAATCTCCCGTTTCCACATATTAAATCGGATCTCTGATTATTCGCTCTCAATTTCTTCCATTACTTCCGGTGCCGCCCTTTTAATTATTTCAATAACAGGCCCGTCGGAACCGTCAGAAATAACTTTTCTCTCTCCCGGTTTTAATTCCGCCCTTGCTGCTGGAGTTTCGATTACCTCTTCAATTTTCTTGTCCGATTCAGCCTGCTGTTTTTCAGACAGACGCCTTTTCCCTTCTATGCAGGCATCTGCGATTCTTGAAGAAATAAGCCTGATTGAACGAATCGCATCGTCATTTCCGGGAATAATGTAATCAACATCATCAGGATCACAGTTTGTGTCAACTATGGAAACAATGGGAATTCTCAGGCGCTTGCCTTCCCGAATCGCAATTGCCTCGTTCTTTGGATCGACTATGAATATAGCACCGGGAAGACTGCCCATACTACGAATGCCGCCCAGTGTGCTATCGAGTTTTATTCTCTCTTTTTCATGTTTTAATCTTTCTTTCTTAGGAAAAAGATTGATTGAACCATCAAGCTGAATGGAATTCAAATAATTAAGCCTATCAATACCCTGTTTGATAGTCTGAAAATTTGTCAGCATGCCTCCAAGCCATCTGTTATGCACATAAAACATCTCGCAACGATTTGCTTCTTCATAAATCGCCTCTTTTGCCTGTTTTTTTGTACCAACAAAAAGAACCGATTTCCCGTTTGTAACAGTATCAACTACAAAATCATAAGCTGTTTTAAACATCCGGACTGTTTTCTGTAAATCAATAATATAAATACCGTTCCTTGCCCCGAAGATATAAGGTTTCATTTTGGGGTTCCATCTTTTTGTCTGATGCCCGAAATGCACTCCTGCTTCGAGGAGTTCTTTCATTGTAAGATAAGCCATTAAAATTCTCCCTTTCTTATTGGTTATTCAACCGCTCTATTCAACCCCGCTTCAAACTTTCACACAATATGAAAGCACCATTAAGCAGGTCCAAGAGCGTGTTTGTTGTTCTAACCTGTGTTGGTTAACAATTTTATTTAATATCCGCAACAATTATTTTTATAAAATCTGATTCTTCTCCCGTACCCTTCTGCAATATTGCTCGGGATAGATATGGCTGCCCTTCTCATTTGAGAAGTTAAACCAAAACTCTCACTCGAATCCTTGAACCCTTGAATCCTCGAATCCTTATTGGATCACCAACTAATGGAGATGATCCAATCTAAAATATTAGTTTATACAATGTTTTTTACTTTCATCTCTTTTGCATGCATGCAATTCTATCAAACCCGCTGTAATCCTTTCGAATACGCATATCTTGATAGCACCCTGTTTCTTCAGCTATTTTATAAACAGCTTCTTTTTGGTCATGTCCTATTTCAATTATCAGATATCCTCCGGAATTCAGAAACCGATGAACAGAACCTATAATATTTCTTATTTGATAAAGACCGTCTTCCCCGCCATCAAGCGCAGCTAATGGCTCAAATCTGCTGATTTCCGGTTGCAGACTTTTTATATCATCTTTTCTTATATAAGGAGGGTTGGATAAAACCATATCGAATAACCTGTACTTTTCTTTCAGCGGAAAGAACCAGTTCCCGCAAAAAAAACATATTTTCTTGTCAAGTCTTTGCTTTTCTGCATTTTTTAATGCTACAAGTACTGACCTAACTGAAATATCAGAAGCAAAGTAATTATGTTCTGGCCTTTCCGAAGCTAATGCAAGAATAATAGCCCCTGAGCCGGTACCCACTTCTAAAACCCTTTTGGGAGAATAAAAAGAGCCCTTCGACAAAGCAGAAAGAGCTTCCTCAACAAGACATTCCGTTTCCGGTCTGGGAATAAGTACCTCTCCTGAAATAAAGAGTTCCATATTCCAGAATTCCTTAAAGCCGATAATGTAGGCAACAGGCTCTCTGTTTATCCTTCGTTTTATTAAAGCCCTGAAACAATCAAGCTCGCTTCTCACAAGAGGCTGATCATACCTTAAATAAAGATCAATTCTCTTTAAACCAAGAGTATGGGCGAGCAATATTTCGGCTGTTGACCTGGGGCTGTCTATTTCATTTGACCTGAAATAAGAAGTGGTCCATTGAAGAATTCTAATTATTGTCCAGTCCGGATCAGTTGATTTTGGCTGAGTCTGCATTCTTTAACGATTGAGCCTGATAATGGGAGGCCAATTCACCTATTATTTCCTCTATATCTCCCTGAAGAATACCTTCCAGCCTGTATAGTGTGAGGCCTATTCTGTGGTCTGTAACTCTTGCCTGAGGGAAATTGTATGTTCTTATTCTTTCGCTTCTGTCGCCGCTTCCTATCTGGCTTTTTCGCTCCTCCGATCTTTTTTCGTTCTGATCCCTAACCATTTTATCAAGAAGGCGGGCACGTAACACTTTCATTGCCTTGCTCTTATTTTTAAATTGGGATTTTTCATCCTGGCAAGTTACAACAAGGCCTGTAGGCAGATGAGTAATGCGAACGGCTGAATCTGTGGTATTTACACTCTGACCACCCGGACCGGTTGAACGGTATACGTCAACTTTTATATCAATCGGGTCAATATTAATTTCAACTTCTTCGGCTTCCGGCAAAACCGCGACAGTTACCGCCGAAGTATGTATTCTTCCCTGTGCCTCGGTAGTTGGAACACGCTGAACACGATGGGTGCCGCTTTCATACTTCAAACAGCTGTATGCACCTTTTCCCTGAATCATTGCAATTATTTCTTTCAATCCGCCAACTCCAGTCGGATGATGTGTCATTACTTCAACTTTCCAGTTTTTATTTTCAGCATATCGGCTGTACATCCTGAAAAGATCATTTACAAAAAGAGCTGCTTCTTCTCCCCCTGTTCCGGCTCGTATTTCAAGAATAACATTTTTGTCATCGTTTGCATCTTTCGGAACAAGAAGTTTTTTCAGCTCATTTTCCAGACTCTCTTTTTGTAGATTAAGAGATTCAATTTCGTCACGCGCAAGCTGTTTAATTTCAGGATCACCGTCCCTCAAAAGGATAGTGCTTTCTTCAATCTCTTCAAGCTTTTGTCTGTATGTTCTGAAAACAGATATTATTTTAGCCAACCCGGCGTGTTCACGGACATACTTCTGGTATGCATCCCTGTTTTTGATTATTTCGGGATCACTTAAGAGTGTTTCAAGTTCCATAAAACGCTCTTCAACGCCTTTGAGCTTGTCAAACATAAGTCCTTCTGCCTGAATTATAAGATTAAAAACGCCCCGTAATATTATCCGGGGCGTTTATTGTCTCTGTTGAAGCTCCCCACCGCAAACAACGGTAAGCCTCGTAACAAACAACGGAGAAATGTGCACTATGCTCCGGTTCAAATTTAAACCGGTTTTTTCTTAAATAAATTGTCCTGAGCTGAATTTAGTACTATTTTTCCTGATATTTTTCATATTTTTTGCGGAAGCGCTCAATGCGGCCTGCAGTATCTATAAGCTTTTGCTTCCCCGTGAAAAAAGGATGGCATTTTGAACATATTTCAACTTTAATATCAGGTTTTGTTGAGCCTACTTCCATAACGTTTCCACAGGCACATGTAATAGTAGTCTTAATGTAATCGGGGTGAATTTCATTTTTCATTGTTTTATTGCTCCTAATATTTTTTTATATTTTATGCATTCATAGATTTTAGGAAACCTTCATTATTTTTTGTTCCTCGCATTTTTTCAAGAAGAAACTCCAGGCTGTCAATCGGGTTTAATGAAGAAAGAAGCTTTCTTAAAATCCAAACCCTGTTAAGAGTCTCTTCAGACAAAAGGAGTTCCTCTTTTCTGGTGCCAGATTTCTTAATATCAAATGCCGGGTATACACGCTTGTCGGCAAGCCTCCTGTCAAGTTGTATTTCCATATTTCCTGTACCCTTGAATTCTTCAAAAATAACTTCGTCCATACGGCTTCCGGTATCAACAAGGGCGGTTGCAATAATGGTTAGGCTCCCTCCTTCCTCTATGTTCCTCGCTGCGCCAAAAAAACGTTTCGGACGTTGGAGAGCATTTGAGTCCACACCCCCGGAGAGGATTTTTCCGCTTGGGGGCATAACTGAATTATATGCACGGGCAAGTCTCGTTATGCTGTCTAATAAAATAACCACATCTTTTTTGTGTTCAACAAGTCGCTTTGCTTTTTCAATAACCATTTCAGCTACCTGGACATGTCTTTCGGCGGGCTCATCAAAAGTTGAGCTTATGACTTCAGCCCTAACCGTGCGCTCCATGTCCGTAACTTCCTCAGGCCGCTCGTCAATAAGAAGAATAAACGGTATAACTTCTTTATGACTGGCGATAATGCTGTTGGCTATATTCTGGAGAAGCATTGTTTTTCCGGCTCTTGGAGGTGAAACAATAAGCCCCCTCTGACCAAAACCGATCGGTATCATAAGATCCATTATTCGCATGGAATAATTTTCAGGATCGTTTTCAATGTTTATTTTTCTGTTGGGATATAGAGGTGTTAAGTTATCAAAAAGAATTTTTTCTCTTGCAACTTCAGGGTCTTCATAGTTTACCGCCTCAACTTTCAGCAGAGCGAAGTAACGTTCTGACTCCTTTGGCTGCCTTATCTGCCCGGATACAATGTCACCAGTCCTGAGATTAAAGCGTCTAATCTGTGAAGGAGATACGTAAATATCATCGGGGCCGGGTAAATAGTTATAACTGGGAGCTCTTAAAAATCCAAAACCGTCGGGAAGAATCTCAAGAGTCCCCTCACCATAAATCAAACCGTTCTTTTCAATCTGACTCTGGATCAGAGCAAAAATTAACTCCTGTTTTCTCATGCCGGCAGCCCCATCGATGTTTAGGCCTTTGGCCATCTGGGTCAGTTCTTTGATCTTTTTATTTTTCAACTCAACTATGTTCATTAACCCTTTACCTCTTTACCTTAAATAATTGGTTTCCATCCGGAAATGGCCCTTTTGTGCGATCTCGGTGTCAATCTGCGGGATTTCTTGTGCGGCATACGTTGCGTATGCCTCCGCGCAATCCCTTGATTTCCTTGAGCTTGCCCAAAATTGCCTGTTTCCGAATTGGAAACTTGAATGTGTTAATGCTTTGTTTGTGAATGTACACTAATTAGTGCTCAATCTATTTGGACTTAAAAAATTTTAATTCTATTTCAAAAACCCTTTATATCAAAACCTTAAAAGATATATATTTTTTCATCATCCGCAAATCAGGAATAGAATCTGAATTTATCACTATGGAGGAATATTGATGTAAAATGGCATTCATCCGAATAATTAGGTTAAGGTATTCTCTCCAAAAGGCAGGCTTGATATGTTTGATTGTGTTGAATTTATATCATGATTTTATATGTGTCAAGAATTTTATCTTTTTGATATTTTTATGACAATTCTTTAAATACAGGAAATAATCATATAAATAATATTGATTTTGATATTGAATATATTATTAAATCCATTATGGCAAGAAATTATTATAAAAAAAGTGCATTATATGCGGATGATAAAATTTAATCCGGTTATTCCAAAAATCAAAGGCGCATATATCGTTGGTGGTTCTGTAAGAGATCTTCTTTTAGGCAGATCCCCTTCCGATTACGACATAGTTGTTCTTGAATCACCTGACAAGTATGCATCCAGTCTTGCTACGCGCTGCAACGGACATGTTGTTAAAATCGGTAAACAGAATCAAGCAATATTCAGGGTTATTTCAGAAAGCGCTGTTTTCGATATTTCAGCAATTGAATCGACAACGATTGAGGACGATCTTGCAAGAAGAGATTTTACCATTAATGCAATTGGTTATGATCTTTTTTCGGAAGAAGTTATAGACCTGTTTGAAGGAATAAAAGATCTTTCAATAAAAAAAATCAGGATGGTCTCAAGAGAGATTTTTAAAAAAGATCCTGTCCGACTGATCAGGGCTTATAGGATAGCGGCTATGCTTGATTTTGAAATAGAATCTGAAACAGCCCGTATCTTGGCTGGTAATGTTAAACTTATTACAAAAGCCGCTGGAGAGCGTATAAAAGCAGAACTTTTCAAAATATTTTCCTGCCTGAAATCATATGAATATATTCATCAAATGTATGAAAGCGGTCTTCTTTTTGAAATCTTTCCTGAACTGACAGCCTTACAAGGATGCAAACAAAACACGCATCATGCATATGATGTGCTGGATCATTCTTTAAACGCATTAAGTCAGCTTGAAATTCTATTGAACGAAAAAAAAATCGGAACAGAATTAATCAACTTACCCCTGCCTGATATCAACAAAGAAAAATCGGAACTTTTAAAATATTCAATACTGCTTCATGATATAGGAAAACCATACACTCAGACAGTAGGAGATAACGGGAATATACATTTTTTCAGCCATGAAATATTAGGTGCCGATATGGCAAAACAGATATCAAAAAGGCTTAAATTATCAAATATTGAGGCTGATTATGTTGATTTTATAATCAGAAATCACATTTCTGCTCTTAATCTGTATAATTCCGGCGATAAAGGTTTTCCTTCAAAAAGAAGTTTGACTCGTTTTCTTATTAAATATGGAGATAAAACTCCGGACATTTTATTTCATACAATTGCCGATATAAAAGGAAAGACAAATGAAGAGAAAAGAAATGAGGATTTTATAAGGTTCGCGTCATATCTTTTAAAAGAATTTTTTCCGGTCTATAAGGTTAATAAAACGGAACCGCGGCTGATTAACGGAAATGACCTTATCGAGGAGTTTGGCCTGTCGCCTTCACCTTTATTTAAAAAAATCCTGTCTGCAGTTGAAGAGTCAAGGATTTCAAACGATATAAAAAACCGTGAAGAGGCTTTTTCTTTGGTAAAAGAGCTGATAAAAAGCAATTTCGCATGATAATCCTGTCAATAATTTATAAACCGATAATGAGCCCTTTTCTGCCATTTTTTTTACCACTTAATTTTTATCCTAATCCTTGACAATGTTGGGCCGTTTCTATAATTAAACCAAGACAAACGAAACTGGACTGGACATATTCCAAAAAAAACCATGGAAAGGAGATATTATGAACATTTTGTTTTTCGGACCGAACGGCAGCGGTAAAGGAACGCAGGGTGCTATTTTAAAGGATAAATACAAGACCCCTCACATTGAATCAGGCGCGATATTTCGCGAAAACATCTCTAAAGGAACCGAACTCGGAGCAA
>JAWOHP010000074.1:0-11757 GCA_046485065.1 Desulfobacterales bacterium
TGTTGTCGTGACTGATAAAATCATGCCGACGCCTCAAAAAAAACAAAAACATTATGATCGTGAAACCCTGTTAAAATCCCCGGAACCTCAGGTAACCCAGGCATTGAAAGCAGCAGAAACAGATCATAACCTATTGCCCGGAAAAGAAGAACAATTTTCTATGCCTGCTGAAATTAATGAGCCCCTACAAATGGTGCTTTTGCTGAAACCGGTTTTTGAAAAAGGGACTGTTCCTAAAGAAAGAAAAGGCGACGTTGTTTTATATGAGGAAAAAACGGAGGAGAAAGAAGCGGATAAAGCGGCATCGGCCAGATTCAAAACGAAGGCAATGCCCAGTATGGTGGGATCAATGAGCAGATCTGAAGCTCCTACAGGCGAAAAATTGAGAAAATTGCATGAAGTTGAGGGAAAGGGCCTTTCTTATCATAAAGGGCTTTTGTTTAATATTATGGAGAATATTAAAAATGCAGGCGGCAGAATATTAAAAACAGATATAAATAATGAGACCGATCTGCCGGAATATCTTTTAATTGAAATACCGGGTCAGAATTATCGGAAATTTATCGAAAAATTAGCTGAATCCGGTAAGATCCAAACTCAGCCTGAAGGCGATGTAAGTCAGTTCAAGCAACCTATTCAGGTTCGTATCCATATTATTTTACCAAACTGATAAAATCAATTCCGGATATCAATCTCCCACCTCCTATCTCCCTTTTTGTCCTAAAAAAATTATGGAACTTTTTTGGAAGGCATTTGTCTATCATGACAAATGCAGTAAATCCAAAAAAGGAGGGTAAAAATATGAAAACGAACAGAATAAGATCGGTTTTTTTATTAATGAGCATCTTTATGATCCTTGTTTCCACAGCTTATGCGGAGAAAGGGGCGGAGACGGATAAAACCCTGTCACCATATTTTTTCATAAAGAGTGATGATCCGGAGACAGACCGGCTTCCTTTAAAATCTACAACAGCAAAGGTGAATATCGCCGGAGTAATTGCTGATGTTGTTGTGACACAGGTATACAAAAACGAGGGTCACAAACCTCTTGAAGCGATCTATGTGTTTCCGGCATCAACGAAAGCGGCGGTTTACGGCATGAAAATGACAATCGGGAAGAGGGTTATCGTTGCCGATATTCGCAAACGCGAAGACGCACGCAAAGAGTATGAGCACGCAAAGCAGGAAGGGAAAAGGGCTTCTTTACTCGAACAGCAGAGGCCGAATGTTTTTCAGATGAATGTTGCTAATATTCTGCCCGGTGATGTTATTACCGTTGAATTGAAATATACCGAACTGCTGGTGCCGGATCAAGGCTTGTATGAATTCACGTATCCAACCGTAGTTGGGCCCCGTTATTCCAACCGGCCCGCCGAAGGAGCGCCTGCTTCCGAAAAATGGATATCGAATCCCTATCTTCGCGAAGGTGAGTTGCCTACTTATAAATTTGACATCTCGATTCAGCTTGCAGCAGGCTTGCCGATTCGCGAGATCACATGCTCATCACACAAGGTTAATATTGATTATGACGGGCCGCATCAGGCAGCTGTAAAGCTTGATTCCACCCAAAAATCAGGAGGGAACAGGGATTTCATATTAAGGTACAGGCTGTCAGGTGGAAAGATTGAGTCGGGACTGCTCTTATTTGAAGGGGAGGATGAAAACTTTTTCCTGCTTATGCTTCAGCCTCAGAAAAGAGTATTGGAAAGCCAGATTCCTCCGCGCGAATATATTTTTATTGTTGATGTTTCAGGATCGATGCATGGATTTCCGCTTGATATATCAAAAAAATTATTAAAGGATTTAATCGGGAAACTAAGACCCTATGATCTGTTCAACATCCTTCTTTTCTCCGGGGGATCATCCCTGATAGCAGAACGGTCATTACCCGCCACCAGCGATAATATTCAAAAAGCCATCTATTTAATTGAACATCAGCAGGGAGGAGGCGGGACAGAATTGCTGCCGGCTCTGAAAAGAGCGTTATCTCTTCCAAAGAGCGAGGGTTTTTCGCGCAATGTGATTATTGCAACCGACGGATATGTCAGTGTCGAAAAAGAAGCCTTTGATCTTATACGTAATTCTCTGGGGAAGGCGAATTTTTTCCCCTTTGGGATAGGCACAGGTGTAAACCGGTTTTTGATTGAAGGCATGGCAAGGGCCGGCATGGGCGAACCCTTTATAGTAACAAAACCTGAAGAAGCGCAGAATGAGGCCGAAAAATTGCGCATGCTTATTCAAAAGCCTGTTTTGACAGGAATCAGAATGGAGCATGAGCAGTTTGAGATTTATGATGCGGAACCGCCGGGGATTCCTGATGTACTCGCAGAAAGGCCTGTAATAGTTTTCGGAAAATGGCGCGGGAAGGCACGGGGTAAGATTATTATGACAGGGTTTGCCGGTAATGACCATTTCAGACATGTAATTGATGTCGGCGGTGTGAAACCGCTCAAAATGAACGGGGCTATCCGTTATCTCTGGGCGCGGCATCGTATCGCCCATCTTTCCGATTACAATCTTTTGAGTCCTGATGATAAGAGAATAAGTGAAGTGACGGATCTCGGGTTGAAATATAATCTTCTAACCGAATATACATCATTTGTAGCGATTGATTCCGAGGTATGCCTGAAAGACGGGCAGGCGACAACTGTAACACAGCCACTTCCGTTACCCCAGGGTGTATCTGATCTCGCTGTTGGCGGAAGAGGCATGATGCAATATAGTAAGAATATGGGCATGAGCTTGCCGGCACTCTCCGGACCGGTGCAGGAAGCAATGGTTTCAAAAGAAGATAAGAATGAAAAGGATAAGGAACCGGCGATAATCCGTCTGGGGAAAGTTATTGTTTCAAGCGGGTTATCAAAAGAAATCGTCCAAAGATTAATAGAAGGGCAAATGATTCCAATTCAAAGCTGCTATCATAAAGAGGTTCACAAACTTTTGAAAAATAAGGCTAAAATAGTTTTAAAAATTGATGTTGATTCAAAAGGCGCAATTGTTAAGATCTCTGTTGAAAGGGATGATTTGAAAAGCAATCCGGTTATGACCTGCATCACACGAGAGCTTCTCAAGTTACATATGCCCCCTTCTTCTGGCGGGAAAAATGAAATGATAACGGTTACTTTAAGTTTTGTACAGTAACATAATATCTCTGTTAATGGACTAAAAATAAGGGAATATGCCGAATATAAATGAAAAATTATTTCTTGACTTTGAGTGTAATCTCTAATAAACAAGCAATCCTTTCAAAGACTGATCCCCAGTAGCTCAGTCGGTAGAGTTCGCCAGAGTGCTTTGGCGAATTAACCACTGGGATGTTCGAGATATAAAACTGGGAAGCAGGAAAAACAGAGAAACAGAAAGATCATTCCCCAGTAGCTCAGTCGGTAGAGCAAGTGGCTGTTAACCACTGGGTCCGCGGTTCGAGTCCGTGCTGGGGAGCCAAACCGGGACAAAACTGGGCACTATTTCAAGATGCTCATGTTTTGTTGACATATGAAGTGCGCCTGCCACGGCATTATAACTGCCTGTCAGGCGCACTTCCTTTTTATCAACCCTGATTTTATTTACCAACGCATATCTGTCATTTCTTGTAACCAATAATGGAAACAGCATATTAAAGGAAAACCTCCGGGAATTTTTTTGGGGCAACTTTTTGAACAAGATAAATCTTGCATATTTTCCTGAATAATGACATATTCCTATTCAGGAAAATGGAGGAATTCAGGAAAATGCCTACAAAAAGAGAAATGATAGACCAATTGCGGAGTGGTAAGGTTGCCCTCCCACCACTCTCTTTTCGCTTTCTGGAAGGTTATTTGGAGGTTGACGGAAACCGTCGTCTCGACGCGCTTGTAGAAGCATCATGGCGTAAAGGCAAAGCAAGGTTCGCTGTTGAATGCAAAGCCCTTTCCACGCCAAGAGCGTTCCAGGATGGGCTGAACCTGCTGAAAATCTCGCGGCTCCGGAAGGGATACAGTCCTATGTTGTTCATGCCTTTCCTCAATGAACGTCAATTGGGGGAGCTGGAGAGGGAAGGTATCAGCGGTATGGACTTGTGCGGTAACGGTGTTGTTGTGGTCCCTGGCAAATTTGCCGTATTTCGCAGCGGCGGTAAAAATCGATTTTCCTCATCAGCTCCGATCAAGAATATCTATCGCAAGAACAGCTCCATGGTCGGAAGGGTTTTCCTTGTCCGTTCCTATTACGATTCTGTTCAGGAGATTTGTTCAGAGATCAACAGGCGCAATATACTGGTGAACGGCTGGGATAAGAAGCCCATGAGTCTTTCAACTGTGTCGAAGGCGTTGAAAGCGCTGGAAGAGGACCTGATAATTACACGTAAGGATACCATTTGCATGCTGCAACCTAACAAGCTTTTGGAAAAACTTGATGAAAACTTTGTTCTACCCAACATAAAAGAGCGGCTCCGCCTCAAGGTCCCGGAGGATCGAGATCCGCTGCCGAAATTGCTGCTAAATTTATCACAGGAGCTGGATTTGCCTCTTGCAGCTACGGGAATGTCGTCAGTCGGACAATACGCCGTTATGCAGCGGGGGGATATGTTATCAGTCTATTGCCCGTGTATTGAAAAACTGCTTTCACTATTGTCGGGAAGTCAAACGGATCGGTTTCCGAACCTTGAGCTGATCGAAACAGACGATGAAACAGCTTATTTTGATTCGAGGAATAATGGAGACTTCCGGTGGGCCTCTCCTGTACAGGTATATCTGGAACTGATGACAGGCGACAAGAGGGATAAAGAGACTGCTGAACAGGTAATGTCATTTATTTTGAAGAATTATCAGCAGGTGCAGCCTTGATTACTATGCCTACCCTTAAAACGGAGTTACTTGACCTGCTCCATGAACTTCATGGTACCGATGTAAAACTTATCATAGGCGGCGGTTTCGGCATCTATCTTAAAACCGACCATGTGCGCCGTATGAAAGTGCGAACCCTTCTTCGGCAATGGCCTGAACCACGTTCCACCAGTGACCTTGACTTGTTCCTGCGTCCGGAGCTGCTTATTGAACCGGCGAAACTCAAACCTCTTGCAGAGGCGATTACCAGACTGGGTTACAAGGTTGTTAAAGGAGCCGAGAAATACCAGTTTGTGAAACCCGGCCGTGAAGGCGATAAAGCAGGCAGCATCAAGATAGATATCCTTACGGGTCCGCAAAACCGCTTCGAAGGAACGTCGGTAAGAACGGATTCAAGGCGTGCGCGGCCAAATCCTTCGGTCGGTATTCACGCTCATCCCGTTGATGAAGCGCTGACCCTGGAGGAAGGATTGTTGAGTGTCTTTATTGGTCAAAAATCCGATACGAGTGAGCCAACGCACGGCCAGATTTTTTTACCGCAACCGTACACATTCTTAATGATGAAGCTGTTTGCTTTCAGAGACAGAATTGACGATGCGGACAAGGAATTCGGGCGCTATCATGCTTTGGATTTGTATACCATCCTTGCGACAACAACAGAAAGTGAATGGAAGCAGGCTCTCCTGTTCCGTGATAGATTTATAAACAACTCTTATGTCATTGAAGCGGGGCAACTTGTTGTCAAATTCTTTTCAGCTCTTGATAAACTGGGAATGATACGATTAAGGGAAAGCAGTTACTATCTACCAGAACTGCAGCTCGATGAATTCATGTCTGCCATGCACGAGCTGTTTTATGCATGAGCTGAAGCAACCCTTATCACTTCCCTTTTTAAATAAAGATAGTCAAATCAAACCGGATACAAATAGTTTTTTGAAAATATTGATAGAAATCATAACGTTATTAAAATTAAAAATTGTGATATGTGAATTATGTATTTTCAACCCCCCGAGTTACTGAAACGGTGGAATGAATATTCATCCACAGTTCTTTGCCGAATAGCGGACTTTGATCTTTAAGCCATCAATATGGAATGAAGGAAAAAGATGAGTTTTTTTATCGTAATTTTTATCGTCGGTGTTATTGTTTTTCTTCTAGTGAAAAAAAGTGGAGAAAAACAACAGACAGAAAAAGAGATTGATTGTTTAAAGCATATCCAGGGACGACTTGATGCTGAATATTTGCTTGAACAAGAAATTGCAGAGGCAAAGAAAAACGATGATAAAAAAACTCAGCCGGCTATAAATAAAATTAGTTATTTCGATTTCATTGTTGATGGACTTCAAACTAATTTTAAAGAGTTTTCCTATATAGGTGAATCTGTCAAGCTTTGGATACCCAAGGACGATGCAGAGAAAATATTTATTTACCACAGGGACGGCCCCGGAGGCTGCCTTGGTATCGTTCCTTCAAAATACACCAACATAATTATCTCTCATTTAAAAAAAGCCTTAGAGTATGAAGCGGTAATTGAAGATCTTGCTGAAAATAAATGCAAAATTAAGTGTAGGCTTATTTCAAAAAAAGAAACCGTGAATAAGATAGAGGGGAATAAGGCTTCTCTGAAAGCCGAGTTGACTAAACCATATAAACCTAAGGGAACGATAAAATTAGAGCTCAGAATCAAGAATAAAGATAATGCAAAAGCCGGGGATAAGCTAGAGATAGTATTTAGCGATTTGGATACATATCTCCAGGATGTAAGCACTAAACGGGGGCCGTTTTCATGTCAATGGTATCTAAGGTTTCTTAACCAAAAAGGAGAAACCGTTTCAATTTTAAATAACAACAAGAGCACCATACAGAAAATTCTTAAAGCACACTTCAATTCGTATCTGTTTGATATTGAGGTGTCAGAAACCTTCAATCATTTGAAATTCTCTGAGGAAAAACAACGGAGTAATTGGGAGGGCTATCCCATTAAAGTTCTCATCAAGCCATATAAAAATGAGGATTCCGGCGTGTAGTTGTTCTAGTCTTATAAAACAGCATCCAGCATTGGGTCGTACCATGGGAAAAGGGATCTGCCATTGACCCTTTCGAAAAAGTAAATTTTTCGATTATGTGTCTGTCAGAGGCTTTCCAATGGAAAAGAGAAGAAAAAGAAAGTTGATGATGGGAATACTCTAAATAATTGTTTGCCGGGTCTTTAGTGTGACTATATTACTGCTTTAAAATCGGTTCGAGAAAAAATACTTTTTCGGTTGGTTTGGAGATTGAGCCTAAAATAGACTTTTTCGACAATCTCGTTATACGTGAAAGGAAAAATCATGATTAAACAAATCGGTTCTTTCATCGCAAGAGACTCCACAGGTAAAACATATCGCATCAACAAATTTACTGATTTCACCAAAGATGAATCACCGTCTGGAAGGATTGTCCTCCCGGGTTTTTCATCCCTTAAAACCGAGAATGGCATTCATGTAGAGCGGGTGGCAAAAGGTCGTTATAAAATATATGGTACACCCCCTATCTCTCATGACGTAGAACTTACATCGGATGACGCAGAAGCACCGTGACGTGAGTCCTTCATGGAACAGAAGGAAGAAATGTTCAGTTATAGAATTCCATATAACCCATAAATACACTGGACAGCTTACAGCCGCCGGTGATCCGACGATCTTTCTTATGATCAGGAGGAAAACATGAAAGAGTTCATTGCAATCGATTTTGAAACTGCAAATCCTCAAAGAGTAAGCGCTTGTACTATAGGCTATGCTAGAATATCAAATTGTAAAGTTATTGAATCTAATGGTTATTTGATCAAACCAGTTGGCGGTCATGCTCCCTTCCAGTCAAAAATTCATGGAATAAAAGATGAACACACATTTGATAAACCATATTTTGGAGATCTCTTTCCACAGATTAGAGATATCTTTAATTATTCTTTAGTTGCTCATAGTTTATTTGATAAGCAGGTCTTAACCGCTCTTTCTGAACATTTTAACCTGGGATTAAAATTTAATTATATTGACTCTGCTGCAGTTGCTAAGGAAAGATTGCCAACTCTCAAAGATTGCAAATTGAAGACGTTGGTTAACCATTTTGGTCTGCCAGCATTCAAACATCATGATGCAAAAGAAGATGCGATAGCTTGCGCTAATGTATTCCTAATGCTTCAGTATCAGGGTACAGAGAAAACAGTATCAATCTCGTATGACGAGTTCTCCGAGTTTAAGGGTATTTTAAAAGGTATACTGGCGGATGAACAAGTGAATTATAAAGAGGCCTATGAACTCCTTTATTGGCTTGAAGATCATACTGAGACTGGCAAGCAATACCAAAATCTCTACTTCAAAATTAAAGAAGTTCTTGATGATAAACATCTTGATTGTATAGAAGCCACAGAGATCAAATTATTCTTAGAAAATACCTTAAAAGAAATAGAATAAAGAAAAAAAACAAATCACTGCACAGGTTACCACGCCAGTGAGCTCCATCATTAAATAATAACAATCCATTCCCAGTGCCCGGCTTCATTCATTCCGGGAAGCCAAACCGGGTCAAAACTGGGCACTCTTTTAAGGTGTTCATGTTTTGTTGAAATATGAAGAGCGCCTGCCATGGCAGAATAACTGCCGGACAGGCGCACTTCCTTTTTATCCACCCTGATTTCATTTACTAATAATTTCAAGTATTCTTTCCCAAATTTTTCACTGAGCACTGAACTGATTGATAAAATAAACACAACTTTATTAAAATTAAAGAATGTGTTATGTGAACTATGTATTTTCAACCCCCCGTGTTACCTAAACGGAGGGAAATCATTATGCTTTCTCGGAATGACGATATCTCAGAACCTGTAGCATTGATCCATAAGTTTTATTTTTTAATCTGTTATAAATTTATTCTTCATTTCCACTGGAACAATTAATATCGTAATAACATAGAAAATTAGACTGTGTTTTTTCCGTGTTTTTATCGATAATACATGGAAATATTTTTCACCATATATAGGCAATAGATGGAAATTTTTACACTTATTAACAATGTTGTGTGCATTAAGGAAGAGAATGATACTCAGCCCTAAAACCTTGGAGAAGTTGCGGCTGCTGATCAATGAACAGACAGAATACCGCTCTGGGCCTGAGATAGTGCGCTTCTTCAATCAACTTGGTTTCGATGACTCCTATGGTCAGGGATTCCCCTCTCGATGGGTGTACACAGACGATCGGCTAGCAAAGCTCAACGGGACACCTGAGATGGACAAGTGCATCAAGACTGTTCTGTCGCCAGCCAACTTTATTGGCCGTGCTGGCGAACTTGATGCCCACATTTCAGACTTCAACCAGTTCCTTGTATTCGATAGATGGAAGCTCGTGCGGAACAAGGCGGAACTGTCTTTTCGGAAACTCGCCGAGATCGAATTTGATGAAAGCTCCCCGTCCGTAAGCACGGAAGATGAATTTCTCAAGAGAGAGTTCTCAGACATTCCGATCATCGAACTCGGGTTTGAAGGAGCTGTTTCAGATGTGCTCGAATACCGCATCAAGGAAATTGAGAAGTGTTATCTGGCGGAGGCACCTCTCGCAGTAATCCTACTGGCCGGAAGTACGCTCGAGGGAATCCTGCTCGGCATGGCATTAAAACACCCCAAGAAATTCAACACGTCAAGAACATCTCCCAAAGACAAGAACGGCAAAGTCAAACTCTTTCAAGAATGGTCACTGAGTTCATTCATCGACGTTGCCAGGGAGTTGGAGTTGATTAAGGTTGACACTCACAAGTTCAGCCACGCTCTCAGGGATTTTCGCAATTACGTCCACCCATATGAGCAAATTGTCTCTGGCTTTGCGCCGCGGCTAAAAACGGCAAAGATATGCCTTCAAGTTCTCAAGGCAGCAATCCACGAGATCCATGAGAATATAAACAGGATTGGCACATAACAATCTCCTTCAGGCGACGTCCTAAAGACCGCGCCTGAGGAATAACGTTCTACATAATCAAATTAATCCAATGTTCTGAGACAAGAAGGGAAAAATGCTGAATAACCAATCCATAAATTTAGTCTGGCAGGAACGTTCAAATGTTATTAGAAAATTTATTGAAAATATGACTAACTACAAAAAGTTAGCTGAGGAAGTTTCATATATTTTGAAAAACAAATTTTCTGAGGTTGCTGTTGAGTATGCAGATATTACTTTCAGATCAAAAGAACTAAATAGTTTCTGTGAAAAAATTGTCCGTAAGAATTTGAGTAATCCTTTAGAGGAAGTAACAGACTTAGCTGGAGTAAGAATAGTATATTTATATTTAAACGATCGTCACAAAATAGAAGAAATTATAGAGAATGAATTTCAGATTATACAAAAAGTTGACAAGGTTAGTGAACAAAACCCAGATCGTTTTGGCTATGGAGCAATGCATTATTTGGTTAAGATCGGAAAAAATTCTTCGGGCGCAAGATATGACGACCTTAAAAATTTAACATGTGAAATTCAGGTCAGGACAATTTTGCAAGATGCATGGGCTATTGTTGCTCATCATATAAGTTACAAGCAAGAGTCAGATGTTCCAGATATTTTGAAGAGAAAACTAAATGCTCTCGCTGGTCTATTTGAAACTGCAGATGATCAATTTGATAGACTTAGGGAAGAAAGATCAGCATACAGAGAAGACATAAAGAATAATCTTGAGAGTAAATCTTCTACGTTACTTGCTCAACCAATCAATCACGATAATTTGACTGTATATTTGAAATGGCGATTTCCAGAAAGAGAACATAGCGATGAAGAGACAACGGTGGATTTACTTAATGAGCTTAATAAATTTGGTTATAAAAAATTAATTGATTTAGATAATATTATTACCAAATCGCTTACAGCAGCTGAGATGATGGAAAAAGATTACCCTCCATTTGATAAGGATACAATGGAAGAAACAAGATATTTAGATGTTGGCATGGTTAGAACTGCTTTATTTTTAATGGATGAAATATATTTAAATTCTAGAAACCCATCATCCAAAGAAAGACAGAGAATTGAGAAGTTTAAAAATTTTCTTAGCAAATAAAGAGCGGAACAAAATCATTGAGAGGTATGCGGGCATAGCCCTCATTCTTTTTCAATTTTGGCCTTGATGCCCCGCGTCCCTAATGTCGGTCGTTAAATAATGACAATATGTTCCCAGTGCCCGGCTTCGTCCGTTTCGGGGAGCCAAAAAATAAAAGCCCGGCCTTTTTTTCAAAGTCCGGGCTTTTTAATTGGTATCCTCATTATGCCTTACTACGTCTATATCTTAAGAAACGACAAATCCGGCTCACTGTATACAGGTCATACTTCTGACTTGGCGAAACGCCTTGCAAGACACAACGATAAATCCCGGGTTACAAAGAGACACACGAAAAAATCCGAAGGTAATTGGAGTGCTCAACGGAAGCTATCGGAAAAGTGAAACGGTCGCTTCACTCCTTAAATATGTAACCGAACCACTATCGTCCGAGCATGAAATCGAATGGATTGATGTGTGTAAACTCAATATGAAATATTGCACAACCTGCATGGTCTGCCGAGAGAAAGAAACATGCATTTTGCCTGAAGATGATGCGTACATAGTGGGTAAAAAAATTCAAGATGCTGATGCCCTGGTCATTGGGACTCCGACACACTGGGGAAACATGTGCGCGCCGCTGAAACTTCTTTTTGACCGTAATGTTCCGGTATTTATGGGAGAAAGCCCAAAGGGCATACCACAGCCAAGGCAGAAAGGGAAACGTGCCATAGTTGTGACAGCATGCACAACACCGTGGCCTTTCAATTTCATTCTTTCCGAGAGTAGGGGAGCCATCAGAACGGTCAGAGAGGTCCTACACTACGGGGGGTATAAGATAGTGGGCACGATAGCTAAACCAGGAACCAAGAAGTCAAAAGAGATT
>JAWOHP010000116.1:0-17044 GCA_046485065.1 Desulfobacterales bacterium
TCCATACTCAGGGGGAACGACCCTTGAGTTGGGATACACCGTTCAGATTCAAGCCGGACCGGAGGAAGTATGGGCAGCCCTGACAAGAATCGGCGGAAAGACAGGCTGGTATTTCGGGAACGGACTCTGGAAAATCAGGGGATGGTTTGACCGTCTAATCGGCGGGGTCGGTTTTAGAGCCGGAAGGCGGCATCCGGTTGAATTGCGCCCGGGAGATGCCCTTGATTTTTGGAGGGTTCTTGAGGCAGACCCCGGTGAACATTTACTGCTGCTCGCGGAAATGAAGGTCCCCGGGGATGCCCTGCTAGAATTTCGTCTCAAACCGCTTCCCGGCGGAAACACTGAACTTCGGCAAACGGCCCGTTTCCTGCCCAGGGGATTGGGAGGAATCCTCTACTGGTACATGTTTGACCCTTTCCATCGTCTTATCTATCCCAGAATGCTGAAGGCTATTGCCCGTTCCATTGGAAAACCTGTTCTAAAGGGTCCCATGCTGACCGTTGATCTCAAAATAAAAAAACCTCCTACAGCAAAAGGGAACTAATTGAATTTGCAGTTTAATCCTAAAGAACAAATTTCTTATGGAATCCGGAATAAAGATCGGCATCAGTTAATGCCTGATGTGAAATAAATTTTATTTAAAAATTTAAATTAACTTGTAATTATATTTTAAAGAATTATTATATTATTAAGTATTAATTTTGGAACAGTCTTAAATGATGGAATGCAGGTTATTTTATCGCATTGTATTTAAACTCAAAACATTAAGGAGGATGACATGGACGTAAAAGACTATTGTTCAGGTTTAGAAATAGAACTTACAGCTTGGAAGGCAAAGTTATACGATGCTATTGTTAAAACAGATAAAATAGCCGGCAAGCACCGGGAAAAGGTACTTGGCAATATTGGGGATCTTAAAATTCTGATCAGCGATCTGGAAGAGAGGATCAACACTTTAAAAACCGAATGCCCTTCCAAATGGAGCCCTGATAAAAAGAAAATTGATAAAGGGACTATCGATATGAGAGCCAAGTATGAAGAGACTATGGAGTATATCGGCAAGTCAAGTCCGGTTTCCATTCCAGGGTAAATAACGCACGCTTTCAAAAACCGACTATAACAAAATCTTAAGGCAGGGCTTCAAACCCTGCCTGTTTTTTTGAAAACCCCGGGGTGTTGAGATGAGTGTAGTTGAACCGTATTGTTTCATTCCTGTTTCCGGAATCCAACGCGAAGCTTTTCTTATATCAGTTGTCGCAGGCTATTGAGCGATATGTTTTTCAAGGAAGGCCTTATCGAATTTACTGCTTGCGAATGACCAGGATGATCTGTCCTACTCTCAAACCGAACTTTCTCATCTCTGACTCATTTATGAGAGTATTCGGGTTCACAAGATACATCCGGTCATCAATAACCAGATTAATCGTTCCATCACCATAGGGAACAGTGAGGACATACTTCAGAAACATGCTGTTGCCGGCGACCTTCCCTCTGGCGTCACCGACCACATCACCGGCAGTCCCGATGTAGCTGCCATCGTTATGGCGGGTCAGCGTCCAAACACGGCGTTGCTTTTCCCCGTCATCAAAGATAAAGTCCTCCTCCAGGGTACCAATTGAGCCCTTCCAGAAGGCATTGATTTCGGCGTTGAAGTATCGAGTGACTTTGCCAGACCTATTCTTTACAATACCATGAGCAGTAAGCTGTCCATCGAAAAATTTCTCTGGAACCATTTCGGGGCTGATACCCACATAGTCTATGACCTTCACGGATGCACAGCCTGTAAAAAACATGGTTGCAATGATTGCTACCGACAGAATATTTAATGGTCTTTTCATAGCTTTAATCCTTTTCCTTGTATTATTCCTATTTTGTTTTCAGGAGTATGATCTTCCGTCCGGTTTATCTGAACCGGGATATTTGTGAAATGTAATGCTCGTAACGAAATGCAGCAACGGAAACAATAACATCGACTTCATTGTTCAACAGTGCTTTTCAATACTTAACTGCTTCTACCATTTTATATATAATTTGTATGGCAGGGTATTTCAAACCCTGCCTATTTTTTAGGAAACCACGGGATAAATGAGCTGGTTTGTTTGATGTATCGCTGGTATTCCATGTTCCCTGCAAACTGTGTCTCCTCCATGAGCGTAACGCCGGTAAGCTTCAGCAGAGTATAGGTGATCAGCAAGGGGCTTACAATAGTCCAGAAACCCAGTGGAGTTGAGAGAACAATGATGAAAAGCCCCCACCACATAAGGCTTTCTCCGAAATAATTGGGATGCCGGCTGTATTTCCAGAGTTTGCGGTTCATGATTTTCCCTTTGTTTGAGGGATCGGCAAGAAATTGTTTCAGCTGCATATCCGCCGACGATTCAATGACAAAACCGGTAATCCAGATTATCAAACCTGTAAAATCAAGAATAGTAAAATGCGCCGGCGTGGAAGATAACTGCCCGTACTGGATTCCAAGAGCAATAGACCACTGGAACAAAGCCTGAACCAGAAAAACTTTAAACAGGCTAATTATCCAGAAAGAATCACCGTGTTTTTTCCGCCATTGGCCATAACGAGGGTCTTCTCCTTTTCCACGATTCCGGGAGCTCAGATGAATGAACAGGCGCAAACCCCATAGTGTTACCAATACCGTTATCATTATCTTTCGCCCCAAAAATCCATCGGCACGGAAAAACGTCAGCCAGGCAATAAGAATAAAACCAAGACCCCACAAACTGTCCGCGATGGTGACATTATTTTTTATCAGGCTGTAAATCCAGCCGGCAGACATCAAGCCTGCAGCGGCAAGGAGATTGACAAAAAACAGGTTCGGTAAGATATCCATAGATTCATATTCCTTTCGTTATCATCTAAGAATTCGTCCGGGCTCAAGCGGATCGTGAAACGGTTCGCCGGCAGCCCGGCAAACGATGGCTTCTCTTATATCCCGATGGACGGAACCGCTGATAGGGTAGGCAAACGCTATGACAATGGCAACAGCGTTGCACAAGCAAGGTACCAGTCCGTATAGAATACGCAGATAGAGTATCACCGATTCGGACTGTCTGACATTGGGAACATAGCCGGATATGCCGAGCAGCGCAAGTCCGGCTCCGACTCCGAAAGCGGCTGCCATTTTTTTCGCAACCGACCAAAGCCCGATATAAAGGCCTTCCCTTCGTTCGCCGCTGACGAGTTCGTCATAGTCAATCACATCCGCCTGAATTGCCGAGGGAATTGCAAGTGTTGCGCCGAATCCGATCCCTGAAATAAATATCAGTATGCCGTATAAAAGTTCATCTCCGGGTCCGAGAAAAAAAACGCCTGAAAATGCTCCGGTATTTACCGCCATTGATGCAAGCCACATGGCTTTTTTTTCAAATCTCCTGGCCCCTGCCACCCATACGGGCAGAAAAATTATCCCGGTCATAAAATAGAGTACCAGAAAAAAGTCCGCACGGGTGGAATGAAGCACATATTCGACATAATAGAGTATAAGTGTTGCCGGGAGATTGTTTCCGATGGCGCTAATGGTATAGGAGATGAGCAGTATCCGGAATGGCCTGTTGCGAAGGCTGGACAATATTTTTTTGGCGATCTTTTCCTGTCTTGTAATAACGCTTATGGCACGCTCTTTAAAAGTTATAACGCACCATAGCGCCGAAGCGAAAATCAGCGGCACATAGATCAGCGAAAGAATGAAAAAAGTGTCGCGCTCGCCCTGGCCGCCTTCCGGTAATTGCATCAGCCCTTTAATGGCCGCTGGAGACGCTGCGGCGAAAAGCGTTCCGGCAATCAGCGCACCGTCCCGGATGCCAAAAAGGGTGGTCCGCTCATCATAGTCAAATGTCAGTTCAGGGCCCAGCGACTCGTACGGTACGATGATGACGGTCCAGAATAAAAACAGCAAAAAAATCAGGACCATGAACCAGACAGTGGCCGTACCTGCATTCATATCTGGTGGATTGAAAAGCAGAATGATAGCCACCCCGGTCAGCATTGCCCCAAGGGCTATAAGGGGGCGTCTCCGGCCGAAAGGCGTTCTTAGCCGATCTGAGATAAGGCCGATGGCCGGGTCAGTCACAGCGTCAAAAAGGCGGACAATCAGCAGTATTAATCCCATCGCGGAAACATGAACACCGATAACGTCCGTGTAGAATTTCGGGATATAGACGTAGACCGGTATGCCGACGACGGCCAGAGCGAATGCCGGAGCCGCGTATGCCAATTTTTCGGTCAATGATAGTTTTTTCATGATCACTCTTTACAAGTCCATCAGTGTATCCCCAGAAGATGCTTCCTGAATCCTTTATCAATGGGATGATCGCCGAGCCAGATTGAAAAGTATGCATTGGCAAATTCAAAACCGGGGACAATTCCAAGCGGTTTCCCGTTTAACGCGAGTTCCGTTCCGATTCCGGGCATATATGTTGCCGCGTATCTGTCACCCGGTTTGACGTCACGGTAGAGGGCGTTCAATTGCTCGATTTGCGGCCGAAGCTTATTGAACTGACGGGGTGAAACATTCTTTTCAATCATTATTGTTGTAGATTTTACGAAATCAGCGGCAGGTATGGCGTGAAAGTAATGAAGCTCCAGCCGTTTCACACCGTCACGGAATAATTGGTCGGCTGTCAGATTTTCATCTAAATAAAAGGCTCCCACATAGGCCTTGATAATGACCATATACCGCAGCAGCGCAACGCCGCGCAGAGTCAGGGCCTTTTCCTGCGCCGTATACCTTTCATCAAACTCAACATCCTCTATACGGGCGGCATTTAACGGAGCAGTCGAGAACACCAGTAAAAATGCGGCACATAAAATTCGATTAATACGCATCTAATTAACCTCTTGACCCAATGCAGATTTAAGATATATTTTAAATGTCATTAAAATTCAACTATACAATGAATCATATAATGAGGAGCTAATAATGCAGTACTTTATCTCATCCACTTTTTTAAAAGTAGCGGGCTTATCCATAGTTATTTTTGTTATACTGGACCTGATCTGGCTTTCCATTGTTGCGCGGAAGATCTATTTCAAGCAAATGAGTTATCTCGCAGCAGTTGAAAACAACCGGATCGTTTTCAGCCTTTCCGTTGGCCTTTCGGCTCAGGTTATCATTGCGCTTGGTCTCTCGGTTTTTATCTCTTTAGGGCTTCTCGTTCAAAACATACTTGGAACTGCGATTGTTGTGGGTCTGTTTTCAGGCTTTGTGCTTTACTGCACCTATGATTTAACCAACCTGTCGTTTGTCAAAGGCTACCCGGTTTCCATTACCATCATAGACATCGCCTGGGGCACTGCTCAGGGATTCTTTGCAGGGCTGTATGTCTATTATCTTACCAAGCATTTTTCTTAAAGCCTGTTTAAGAGACCAGTCTGAAGTTTGCTTTTCTTTTAATATGATCTTTACTATTTTCATTGCGTTGATTTATCTCAAGCGTTCTTGTTAATGGCATTAAATCATCAATGAAAACATTTCAAACCAGATGTTTTGCAAGCCAATGGTCAATGTTGAGCCATTGATCGTAAAGCCATTCCATTTGATTTTTCGGTTGCAGCGGAATCTCGCCGTATGGAATACGGTGAAATTTTATCCGAATGACCTGGTCAATCAGCCCGCCATGAAAAAATTCTGAAAAATTCGAAGCCTTTTCAAACCCTGTCTGGGCGCAAAAAACCACGTCAACATCCCCTGCGTTTTGCAGGACCGTTAAAAACCCTCCGGGTTTTGGTGGCAGGACATACCGCATTTGCGATGCCTTTTCAAATAAAACCGCATCACCTGTTTTTTGTAAATTTTCAACCGCCTTTCTCAGTTTGCCGGGATGGAACCGGGTTCCCTCGGGATAAAGCAGAATACCATCCGTTTTCGACATGTTTTCAGGCAGGCGTTTGATTTTTTCCAGTTCCTTCCGGGTCTCCTGGCCACTTCGATTAATGAAGACATTGGGAAGCCTGTTCCCCACCACATCCAGGCATGGATCCCAGAGCAGTTCTTCTTTCAGGACATATCGCAACAGCAGGCCATAAGATTTGGCGGCAAGAACAGCGGCAAGAACCGTATCCGCCGTGCTGCTGTGACGAACAAGCAGAATAATAGGACCGGGTATCAGGCATTCCTGGTTTTCAACTTTAATGTTCATGGAAAAAATCCTTGTGGCGCCAGATAGAAGAGCATAGGTCCACCAACCCTGAAGCCAGGCATTCATGCCAATAAACCCCGGTGAGCCTTTTCCGGTGGGAAGGCCGCTCAGGATCCAAATGCCAAAGCTCATAATCAGGCCCCCGGTTTCACAGGAAAGGTAAAGAAGGAAAAATAAATAAGCCCTGACAAGGGGCATCGACTTTTTCCCGCCACCGGAAGTTGCTTTTCCGGACAGGTCCAACAGGCTTAAAATAATCACAAACAGTGGAAATCCGAGTATACAGATTGCCCAGAGCAGAAAATACAGGGGGATGGTTATGGCTCTTCTGAACCAGGTGCTGCAGAATTCTTTTAAGGTGTTCATTAAATATCGCCCCGCACAGACCTCAAAAGACAGCCGGACTCCCGAAGTAAACCAGCTTCTTTAAGGGTTAATATAGGCGTTGAAGGATATCCGGGCATTGAACCCGGCGCAGCTTTTATGACATGAGCAACTGTTTGATAAGGCATTACTTTTACATGGTAGAAGTGTATGAAGAAGGATCTTGTGTGTCAATAGAAATTTCGCCCCAAAATATTGGATGCATTGCCTATGAACATTATGACTTAATATCAGAATGTTGTCTTTTTAAGAGTATGCACACTGTTTATGAGAGAGCAGTTATTTCGATTTGAAATCAAGCCGTTTCATTGAAGCTGCCGATTTGTGTAGTTCAGGAAAGAGGATAGCCCGCTTCAGAGACAGAAAATCAGTTGTCAAGCATTTCCACTTTACAACCAGTTTATCAATATGGCCGATCTAATTAAATCTCAATATATGCGAGCTGTTGTACACCTACAAATAAATGGCAGATAATAATTGGGGCTATCGAAGGACTATCGATTGAAATGCTGAATGTCCGCGATCAGAGGGTGTGGAACGCATTCGCTGGATTGCCTTGTTAGTCCTGCTCACATTACAAGTGATCATAGCCCTATTACCACAACTTATTTCCATATGGATGAGTATCTGGTCAAAACGCGTGTTATCATCTGATTGATGTATAAAATCATAGATGTAAGAGGCGTCCAACGTTAGCCATCCTCTGGACGTCAAATTATTATATGTGTATCAGTTCATTGTCCGGTAATGGCTTTGTAAGGAAACATTCCTGATGGTTGGGGCTTTCCGTTATCCATTACATACTTCTCTCCATTCACTTCGAAAAGGCAGACGGCATGAAAAGGTGCGTTGTGACCTGCTAAACGCAATTCCCTGGCTGAATAACCAGCCTTGCGAAGACAGTATACAGTAAAGCCGGTTATTGAAACACATTGCCCCTCGTTATAAGTAAATACATAGTACGGGGAAGCAGACGGCTCCTGTAAAACATACCGGAATAATTTTCTCTCATAGTAATCTACCAACTCGGGAGCGTTTAATCTATCGGTGACCTCATCGAAGTCGTCCCATCTTCTGTCGATTAAGGTTCCTATTGTTGCTCTTGCCTCTTTAGTAAAAGAATACCTGTTCTTTTTATATGCTTCAATTATTGCTGATTTAAGCATGCCGGAAGACAGCCTCTTTCCTCGGTTCAAATAGTCCTGCCTCATGTTATCACTCTTTATGCCTTTTATTACAGAGGTTAGCCTGTCCTCCTCAATGTCCGAAACATCATAAAATTTCCAGGCTTTGTCAAGTAGTGCTTTCAGAGAATACTGCTGAATGATCATTATGATCGTATCAGGCTCATTGTCTTCAGCTAACCAAAAAATAGCCTGGAGAGGTGTGCAATACTTTCTTACATTTGGAATACCGGTGCTATACATTTGCCCGAACGCTATAATGAAAGCTTGCGTATTGTTCTTATATATGTTGGCTATAATATCCAGAGCAGCTGCCTCTTTAATTGATATTCCATCTTGCAGCTCAGGCAGCTTGCCTAATTCACGCATAAGCAGGCTATCATATTCTAATTCTTTCAAAAAAGTTTCCGGATACCCGGGGCCGGGGAAGGGTTTGTTTGGGGTAGCGGAGCATCCAAAGGCAATGGTAAACAAAAGCAAAGCCATGGAAAAAACTTTTTGTGAACTCATGAATTCCCTCTCCTTTTGTATGGTTTCTTGGGGTCAATAGCGATGCTTCATTCCTTTAAAGATTAAACATAACCAATGTTTAGATTGATCCGCATAATATCCTGGGATATCGGTTTTCGGTCAATATAACCTGCCATTGATTTCTGATTTAAATGAAGTATTATCTTCGAGGGTTGACGATTTGTTTAGTTCAGGAAGCTAATACTGTTATCAGGGTAGCTTTATCCTGCCATCTTCTAATTTTTTACCATTTACTATTGTTACTGGCTTCTCTCCTTGTAGATCTTTAACATCATAAATTCCTTCTAAATCCCTGATAACCTTGATCGAGTTATCATCGGTTTTTACTATAAGAATTAATTGCTTATCTTGGCTGACTCCAAAATATAAATTTTCTTTAGTCAATATTTTATTATCCGCAAGCTTAAATTTTGTAACTCCAACGGGCTTTTTACTGAGTTCACTAACGCTTAGCCATCTATTTACTCCATTTCCGTTTGAGTCAAATTGAGTAACCTGAATTTTTGCCTCTTTTGTATCTTGATCTGTTTCAACGATCAGGGCACCAAGCTTTATTGTTCCATCCTTTAAATACTCGTAACCTCTAAGAACAAAAGTCCTACCTCCAATATCTTCTGTATGTACTATGTCCGTGTTAAATGTTAAAAGTACCAATGTTAGAAAAATCGGCAGTATTCTTTTCATAAATCAAATCCCTTCTTTATATCGCCGGCAAAATTAATTTCCATGGTGTAGGCTGAAAATTCTTTGATTAACATTATTGCCCGATTGTTAACGGGCTATAATCACCTATTGTAATTGTATCTCCCTTTGCCACTGAGTCGAATATGAATATAATATCCAATTTCTTTCCTGATGATACCTGGTATTTTAAACTATTCGTCATTGTAGTTAAAAAGCCATACATCAGGCCAATTCCGGGAACAGAATCAATTTTTCTTAATGCAATTGCATGATGAATAGTTCCATCCTTTCTTTTGATTGATACTTTAGACAGGGTTGGTATTGCAATTTCAAGTGGAGTTGTTTTATTGTTCTGTAAAGATATTATGACAGCGGCGGGTTTCCCATATTTTGATTCAAGCTCCTGGCATCCGGTATTGGTATATTTCCCTTTCATATAGGTTATTTCTTCGGGATTGTTTTTCGAATCCTTAAACTCACACAAAGAGTTATAGTCCCACAATAAAGCTTTGCCAGGCAGCTCATTTGCCAGAGAATCCAACGCAGATAGCATACTGACTGAGAGAAATAAAAAAAAGATTACGCCAAAACAAAGTTTCATTTGTCCATTTCCTTTCTTAATATATCCGATAACATCATAGATAATTTATAACGAACAGAGTCCCTTGATTTAGGCAACTACTCCTGTAAGCAAATCTCCGGAAATAACTCCGTCAAGAATGAAGCCACGGTCTCTTTGTCTTTCAGTGCCGTTCACGGAGAAAATTTGACATCATTCTTTGTCAAGTCAATTTTAATTTCCTTTGTATCTGGGGCATACTTATAGTCAAGCGGGAAATCCAATTTTAGCGGTTTTCCCTCCATAATTAACCATATAGCGCGGTTCATCGAATTTTCTATCATTTGCGATACTATAATGTATGACTCACCAAGCTTCAGATTACGAACTTTTTTGAACACAAATATTCCGTCTTCAGGAAACGGTATTTGGGGGAGAGAGGACTTAAAGATTAACTCCCCGTTTACAGCATGCATGTTCAGTTTGCCGTCTGTGGCCTGCACGATTTGAAGATAGGTTTCGTTTGAAATATATTCTTTAATTTCAGAAATATTTCTTATGACTCCTGTGATCGTAACCGGCGGAAGAGTCTTCCCATTAACAACTGTGTCCTGAGCACACACGGGTCTTAATGTAGTGCCTAACAGACACATGAAAACCATCACCATCCTATGCAATATTTTCTTCATTTATCTCCTTCTTATACAACAAATAATACATAAGCTGAGAGACGCTGGATCATTGGTTGGCAAAATATATTTCAAGCTCTCATCTCCTTAAAGCTGCAACGAAAATATTTAAAATATATCTGAAAATCCATCGAAGCCAGTTATATCTTTTCACGGTTTTTGAACATATCGGACCGATTCGGTAATAGAAATTTATAAACAATCTCCCCATTCGACTCGGTTCAAGAACTTCATCCCGAAACACTCTAAGAATCTTTACTTGCGGTGCATCATATGAACCATAAACAGCCGTCGCAACAAAGCATCTCCCAGATTTTTCCTTTTGGGGAGTAACCGACGGCGCTCCTTTAAAATCGGTTATATAAACAAGGCACTGCACATCGTCTTGATCTTGCAGTTCTACGAACTCCAATGATTCAAGCTTAGGCAAACCAAGTGAATTATAATCGGACAAAACCATTGCATGAGAGGCAGCGTAACTACTGGCAGGTACTGACCGAATCAATATCTGCTGCACATATACTCTACTTTTAGTACCGAAAGATATAAAAGGACATTGATCAAGAATTTGTTTGCAGAATCCGTTAATGTCCGATGGAAGTTCGCCTTCTCTCAATATCACGATGAGTTCATCACCTTCGGACGATTCCGTTTGAACACCAATATCGGTTAGATCCACTTCTTTCGCATTTTCAATCGGACTAGATAAAACTTCGGCACGTGCTTTAAGCGCATTTTGCATTGGATCCACTTTGTTTCCTCCTTATTATGCATAAACATTTACAAGTAGGACTATAAACACAATGTCTTTCTTTGTTCAGACCAAAAATTTCGCTGAATTAATCACAATGGTTATCATTTGTCAAAATTTTAGATTTGGAATTATTTGATTTGGGAAAATCGATTACAATATGAAGATTGCCAATAATTATCAGAACTGTTTTAGGCTTTTGGCATATTGTTGCTTTCAAGGAAGCTATACGTGCACACCTTTTTTCAGCTCTCATCTTTAGTATAAGAGATCTGGTTCTCTTCAAGCCAGTCAATGGCGATTTTCTCAAGCGCCTCCTGACGAAAGAGATACCATTCCTCTTCAATTCCAACCAGATGGAGAGCATCTTTAAACCGTCTGAAAGCTCCTCGACCTGTAATTTTATCCAAAAGCTCCCCCCTGATCTTATCATCCTCTACAGAGCAGCAAAAATCTTCCACGATATGGTATTCATGTATATCGGATTTGCTTGGAAGCGGCAGGTAGTCATCAGAGCTAATTACTTCCTTTGCCTCGATGATCATTTCCTTTTGCCATTCAGGGTAATTATCAATGTCGTCATCTTCTTCCGCTGCGGAAAGTTCTTCAGTAGACAGGGTCAACAGCTCTCCGGTACGCCGGTTGAGGAATGCCAAATGATCATCACTTGGGACATCCATTTCTTTGACGACATCTTTTATTGAAACAATAGGTTTCATAGAAGAAAAGCCTTTACGTCCTCTTGCCAATATCCATATAGACCGATTTCCGATGCCTGATGCCAAGAATCCATACCTCGGACTCGATCACTTTGAACACGACCCGGTAATCACCCACTAGGAGTTTCCAATAGCCTTTCAGCGTCTTTCGTAAAGGTTCCCCATAGTAATGAGGTGCGGTCTGTAATCGTTCTTCCATGGCTTTACGGATTCTGTCTTTTGTTTTTCGATCGATAAGAGGCAAATCCTCAACGCGAACAGCTGGATGATAGTGTAATGTAAAAAGCATGGATCATTTCCACACATCTTCATTCGAAAGAGCCGCTTTTCTGTCAAATGATTTCATTCGTTTATCGGCAAAAGCTGCAAGGGCGACATCTTCCCGCAACTCAATTGCCTCCCGGATAAGGTCACGGGCAATGGTGGACATGGAAATGCCCTCACTGGTTGCAAGGTCATGCAGAACATTATACAGTGGGGGCTCAACAACAATGTTTACTCTCGGATTTTTTGTGGGCATTGTTCTATCTCCTTTTGGGATAGGTGTAACACTTATGATGCACTATGTCAAGGTGAAAATCCCATTGAAATCAAAACAAGATTATATCGCTTGAAATGTTGGATACCCGTTAAAATCAACGGATGCTGTCATTGCAGGAAGCAAGTTTTGCCACGGTGTACCAAATCATTCCATTCCTGTTTTGGCCATTTGCTTGTGTATCGCCTGCGCCTGCCCGATCATCTCTTCGATTATATCCCGGATCGGCATGAGTTTTTCGGGATGCCTATCCTTTTAAAAGATAGTTGACGGAGGTATCTTTTTAACTCCTATGGGAATTTGGAATTTTCCACAAGAATATTCTTTTAATCTGAGCCATTATAAGACGAAGTCTTTTCTGAAATCGTTAATTGACGAATTATGGAAACTATGCGACATTACAATTGAACCGAGACAGCGAGCGCATTAAAAATAGCCGCTATTCCCTACGATCGAAGATTCCCCGTTTGAAATGCCAGGAGGTTACAGGAAAGTAAACAGCGTGCAGGAAGTAATGGGCATTGGTGGTATGGGAAATATGAATGAAATGATGAAGAAAATACAGAAGGGACAGCGGCCGCCAAAGCCATGACCAAAATCATCCTGCGTTCCATAAATCTGACAAAGCGTTACAAAAGGAGGCCACGATGAAAATTTTAATCGCTTACTATTCACTTTACGGCCATATCAAAAGAATGGCTGAAGCCATTAAAGAGGGCGCAGAGCAGGTAAAGGGAGCCGATGTATATCTGCGCCGCGTTCCGGAAACCCTACCTGAAGACGTACTCGTGAATATGGGCGCATCAGAGGCTCAGAAAAGTTTCGCCGGTATCCCGATCTGCAAGGTAGATGATCTTGCCGCGGCAGATGCCATAATATTCGGAACCCCTACTCGATTCGGGAACATGTGCGGACAGATGCGCCAGTTTTTGGATGCAACTGGCGGACTCTGGGCAAAAGGAGCTCTTGTCGGAAAAGTGGGAAGTGTCTTTACAAGCAGCGCGACACAGCACGGAGGCCAGGAATCGACAATCTTAAGTTTTCATATAACTCTTCTGCATCTCGGTATGATAGTCGTCGGATTGCCCTATTCCTTTGCCGGACAGACGCGTATCGATGAAGTGACCGGAGGTTCTCCCTATGGCGCCTCAACAATTGCCGGCGGTCAGGGCGAACGTATGCCAAGTGAAAACGAATTGGACGGCGCCCGGTTTCAGGGAAAGCATGTCGCAGAGATTACCGCGAAACTGATTAGATAAGGTGATGCTATAAGGATTCGATTGAAAAACACCTGACCCCTTGAACCCTGGAATCCTTGACCCCTTTTACTTATGGATAATTATGTCCTTGATAGCTATGCGTGACGTACGCTGGGGATTTGGAGGTCCTCCCCTGCTCGATAACGTTAATCTTCAGATCGAAAAGGGTCAGCGTATATGCCTGCTGGGTCGAAATGGCGTGGGCAAGTCTTCCCTGCTAAAGCTTCTATGCGGCTCCATTCTGCCCGACAGCGGCGATATCTGGCGTCAGCAGGGCATCGCGGTTGCGGCCATGGAACAGGAGGTGCCTACCGGGTCAGACGGCACGATCTTCGAGATGGTCGCCCTAGGTATAGGTAAAAAGGAGAAGACACAGGGTGGGTTAACAGTATTAAAAAACTCGATAGAAAGCACTTTGTCACGAACCGGTCTTGATCCTGAAAAGAGATTCGCCGACCTTTCCGCAGGCATGAAGCGGCGAACGCTTTTCGCCTGCGCCCTTGCCCTGGAACCCGACCTGCTTTTGCTGGATGAGCCCACAAACCATCTCGACATTGAAGCCATCATATGGATGGAAGAGTATATCCTGCGTCATGTAAAGACCCTGCTTTTCATTACCCACGACCGGGCTTTCTTAAAACGGATAGCCACACGCATTTTAGAACTGGACAGGGGCCGCCTGACCTCTTACAACTGCGACTATGACACCTACCTGAAACGCAGAGAGTCCGCATTAGAAGCCGAAGATCAGCAGAACAAGATATTCGATAAAAAACTATCCCAGGAAGAGGTTTGGATAAGGCAGGGCGTCAAGGCCCGCCGCACCCGCAATGAAGGCCGCGTCCGTGCCCTGCAGAATTTGCGCGCGGAAGCCCTGGCCCGCCGCACAAGGACAGGTAATGTCCGGTTGGAGCTCCAGAAGGCGGCAAGAAGCGGCCGGCTGGTTATAGAAGCCGAAGAGATAACTCATTCCTACGGACAAACCGCCATTATCCTGGGCTTTTCCACCACTATAATGCGAGGGGACAAAGTTGGCATCATCGGTCCCAATGGCGTGGGGAAAACCACACTGCTCAATATCCTGTTAAAGGAAATCACTCCTGACAAAGGTTCCGTCCGTCACGGCACCCAGCTTCAGGTGGCCTATTTTGACCAGCTCAGAGCTCAGCTTGATGATCAGAAAACCGCGGTTCAAAACATCGGAGAGGGCAACGATTTTATCATCTTCAACGGCCAGAAACGCCATGTGATAAGCCATCTGCAGGATTTTCTCTTTTCTCCGGAAAGATGCCGTCTGCCGGTTCATGTTCTTTCAGGCGGAGAACGAAACAGGCTTCTGCTTGCAAGGCTCTTTGCTAGACCGGCCAATGTTCTGGTACTTGACGAACCCACAAACGATCTGGATGCCGAAACCCTTGAACTTCTTGAAGAGCTTCTGTTTGATTATAAAGGGACCCTTCTGCTGGTGAGTCATGACAGGTCTTTTTTAAATAACGTTGTAACCAGCACCATTGTATTTGAAGGCCGTGGACTCGTGACCGAATACGCGGGCGGATATGATGACTGGCTTCTGCAAAGATCCTTATCCGTTGAAACACCGCCTGAAAAAAAAGAGGACGGGAAAACCCGGCAATCCTCACCATCAACAAAGCCGGGGAAGCTCGGGTTTAAGCAATCAAGGGAACTCTCGGAACTTCCCCGCAGGATCGAGGAACTTGAATCCGAGCAGAAATCTCTCCACGCGGCCATGTCCGATCCTTTCTTCTACAAAAAGAGCAGAGAGGAGATTGCCGCGCTTCAAAAACGCCTCACCGAAGTAGAACAGGATATCGAGGCGAGTTATCATCGCTGGGAAGAACTCGAACTCCCCCGATAAGAAATCGCACCCAAACACTTACTTTATCAGCTCCGGCATATAAGTTACTATTTCAGGAAACAGCATCAGTAACAATACACAGATGATATATGCCGGCAGAAAATATGTTACTCCTCTGAAAACATCATTAAGAGAGACATTATCTGCCATGCCTGCCACAACATAAGCAGTTGCTCCAACAGGAGGAGTGACGGCACCCATTGTAGTAATTACCGTTATTGTAACCCCGAACCATAGAGGGTCATATCCGAGCTGGATAGCTACAGGAAAGAAAATGGAGATGGTTATCAATAAAAGAGCGAGGGCATCCATAAACATCCCTCCGATTAAATAAATAACAAAAATTATAAGCATTATGACTGTCTTCGGAACCGGAAGCATCACAACCCAATCGGCAATATCATAAGGTATTCTTGTAACGGCAAGAAATCGACCGAATATCACTGCGCCCGCAATAATAACTATCACCATGCAGGAAACCCGCAATGTATCGGATACTGATGATAGAAAACCTTTCCAGGATAGGCCCCGCCTGATAATGCCTATCACAATTGCAAAAAATGAACCTACAGCACCGGCCTCCGTAGGAGTAAACACTCCGAAAAAAAGACCGAGCATTACAAGCAGGAAAAGAATCATCATTTCAAGCGATCCTGAAAGAGCCCTTATCTTCTCCGTAAACCCTGTTTCAGGGCCGATTGGACCCCATTCAGGATGTATGGAACATATAAAATAGATGGTTACCATGAAAAATAAAGAGAGAACAAGGCCGGGAAAAATGCTTCCGTAAAAAAGCTTTGCTATAGACTGCTCAGTGGAAAGGCCTATTACGATAAGTACCACACTCGGAGGAATTACAACTCCGAGTGTCGAACCGCATGCAACAGTCCCGGAGCTCAGTTTAGAGTTATAATTGTATTTTTTCATCTCCGGGAGAGCAACGGTCGACATCGTAGCCGCGGTTGCCGCATTGGAGCCGCATATTGCTGAGAAAGCGGCGCAGGCCATTACCGTAGCCATAGCCAGTCCGCCGCGGATATGTCCGACCCATTTATAGGCTGCATTGTAGAGTTTTTCATTCACGCCTGAATAAAAAGCTATCTGGCCCATGAAAATAAAAAGCGGAATTACAGTAAGACCATGCTGGGAGAATGTAGACCATATGACAGAGCTAACCATGTTGATCCCGGCCTTGACGGAAACAACATGACAAAACCCTATGAATCCGACTATCCCCATCGCAAACCCGACAGGAATGCCAAGAAAAAAGATAACAAACATGAGGGCGGCAATTCCGATAATTCCTTCAACAGCAAGGTTCATTTGCCGCCGTCCTTTCCCGGGAAAAAAGCGCTGAGCAGATCACCGAAACAGACAAGTGCAAGAACAGCACATCCGAATGCTGCGGCATAAACAAAAGGATAATATATGATTTTTAAAGTTTCGGTCAGCTCCCCTGTTCTCCACAAATTAATCCCCTTGACTGCCAGCTGCCATGTGACAATCATAAAAAAGGCCGTGCAGATCAGATTTCCTGCCACTTTCAGCGCTTTCTTTGTCTTTGCCGAAAAGGTATTTATCAGGACATCAACTGCCACATGGCCTTTTCTTGCCTGTGTCTGCCCGAGGGCAAAAGCTGTGACTATTGCCCCGAAAAGTCCCATCAGTTCGTAGGCTCCCGGAACCGGAATCCAGACTATGCGGAAAAGGATGTTGCC
>JAWOHP010000149.1:0-65747 GCA_046485065.1 Desulfobacterales bacterium
AGCCCTTCCTGTAAATATCTTCAAGGCCCTGCCCCGCATACCGGATAAGCTCACCTGTATCCATGGTTGCGACGGGAAGGTCAATTGTTTTGATCCTGTAATAAAAATCTTCTTTTTTGAAACGGCTTGTATGAAGAAACACTGAAATAGAACTGGTTGCCGCATTTTCTTTCCGCAGCTTTTCAGCGCCGGTAGACACGTAGGTCGCCAGAGCCTCCTTTAATTCATAAAGGCTTTCAATAGGATGCTTGAATGTTCTTGAAACCGTAATCCCCTTTTTGGGCTGAGGGCAGGTTTCAACCGAATAACATGGAATCCCTTTCAGTTCTTCAATTATCCTTGTGCCCCAGACTCCCATCTTGCGCTTTATCCGATTTGTAAGGTAACTATCGGCATCTCGTAGTTGAAGGGCGGTTTTTATTCCGGTTTTTTCAATAAACGCAGAATAGCTGCCTCCTATTCCCCAGATATCCGATACCTTTGTTGCGGCAAGAGCGATCTCTTTGGCGGAAGATATGGTAAGATCCAGAACTCCTTTTGTTTCCGGGGATTTTTTTGCAATTTTATTTGCGATTTTAGCAAGGGTTTTTGTTTCGGCTATGCCTATCGATACGGGAATGCCTGTCCACTTCTTTACGGCGGTACGGATCCTGCTTCCGTAATCGGTAAGGTTTTCATGACTGAATCCGGATAAATCAAGAAAAGCCTCATCAATGGAATAGATTTCGACATCCTCCGCAAATCCGGAAATAGTTTCCATAACCCGCTGCGACATGTCCCCGTAAAGAGCGTAATTGGACGAAAAGATCTTTACTCCGTGCCTTTTTATTATATCAGACAGTTCAAATACGGGAGCGCCCATTTTTATGCCGAGCGCCTTTGCTTCATTTGATCTTGAAACTACGCATCCGTCATTGTTCGAAAGGACGACAACAGGCTTTCTCTCAAGCTTAGGGTTGAAAACCCGCTCGCAGGAAACGTAAAAGTTGTTGCAGTCGGCCAGTGCAAAAACAGGAGGCATAATCATCCGTCATTTTTATCAGAGAGGATGTATGACGTTTGTCACAACACCCCAGATATCAAAATTCATCTCTTTTTCTATCTCTATCGGTTTGAACTTTTCATTTTCGGGCATCAGATAAATCCTGCCCTTTTTCATTCTGATTCTTTTGACCGTAAGCTCTCCGTCAATAACCGCTATTACCACCTTCTTATCGGCCGGTTCAAGGGAGCGGTCCACGATCAGAATATCTCCCGGATGTATTCCTGCATCGATCATGGAATCACCGGCTACCCTTACAAAGAATGTCGCGGCAGGATGTCTTATAAGATGCCTGTTTAAATCAAGCTTCCCCTCGATATAATCTTCGGCTGGAGACGGAAAACCCGCTGCAACCGGCACCATGAAGAGCGGTCTCTCGCATTTGGTTGCGTCATCCGGGTAATATACGGCTTCGACTTTTGTAACCATCCAAATCCTCGGTGATTTCCTGGAAATTGTCCTGAAATAGACTTGTTTAAGAAAACAATCTGTTTTTTAGGCCCGGCTCTTCCGGCAAAAATTCATCCCTCCACATTAAACCCGCGAGTCTTCAAATACTTTTTCAAATCCGGAATTTTAATAGTGCCGAAATGGAATACCGAGGCCGCGAGCAAAATCGTCGCCCCTGCTTCCACCGCTTCCGGAAAATGCTCAAGTTTTCCTGCGCCACCCGATGCGACAACTTCAGCTCGCACCGCATTTTTTATGGCCCGAATTACCGGCAGGTCGTAGCCGGTCTGCGCCCCGTCACCGGCCTTGCTTGTCGGAAGAATAACGGACACGCCATACCCATCAACACGTTTAGCCCATTCAATCGCGTCCATGCCCGTGGCGGTCCTCCCGCCGTCGACGTATACTTCATAGCCTGAAGGCATGGCATTGTTCCGGTCCACGTCAATAGCGACCGTCACCTTTCCAGCGCCAAAGGCCCTGACCATTTCCGCGATCAATTCGGGTTTACGAAAAGCAGCGCTGCTAGTGGAAATCTTATCTGCCCCGGCCTTTAGAACGGCTTCCGCGGATTGAACATCCGAAATCCCGCCGCCGACCGTAAAAGGAACCGTGGCGGCCTCGGCGACACGCTTGACCACATCAAGCATAGTTGCACGATTTTCTACGGTTGCGGTAATGTCCAGCATGGCAAGCTCATCAGCGCCGGCATCGCAGTAGGCTTTTGCGCATTCCACCGGATCGCCGGCATCGCGTATGTTTACGAAATGGACCCCTTTTACCACGCGTCCGTTCTGCATGTCCAGGCAAGGCATGATGCGAATAGTTTGATTCATGCTGCGTAACTCCCTTGTATTCCTATTTATTTAAGGTGTAACAGATAATAAGATATAAAAAGCAGAAGGTGTGTCGGGTTGGCCAAGCTTCTCAAGAATTTTACCAAACAGACTCATAACGACTCCTTTCTATTTGAAATTATAAGGACTTGATCTATTATGAGTTAACCATACATCTGGCGGGGGTAGTATGTCAAGGTAGATTGACCAGAGATTGACGGCTTCTTAAAAAATCCCTCCGGGGTGTTGTGCTTCATTCTTCATCATTGCGTCTTACGTGGAAATATCTAATAAACTGTCAAAATTTGCAGTAACTAAAAGTTGACAATGAAGTTTTATTGGAATACTTTCTATTTGCGGTTTTTTTGGCGTAGCCACCACTCCCCCAACAAAGGAGAATCATACATGACGAAAGCAGAATTAATTGATGCAATAGCCGCCGATGCAAAAATCTCAAAAGCTGCTGCTGGTGCTGCCCTGGATTCATTTACCAAAAATGTTACCAAGGCATTAAAATCGAAAGACGGTAAAGTCACTCTCGTTGGTTTTGGAACGTTCTCAAAAGCAAAACGCGCTGCTCGTAAGGGCAGAAATCCCCAGACCGGTGCAGTAATCAAAATTAAAGCACGCACCGTTGTAAAATTTAAGGCAGGAAAAAAATTAAAGGAAGCTGTGTAGGCCAGAAAACAATTTTTCCGTCAAAAAAACCGCAATTTTTTAAGTGAAATGCCTATTGGTTCATACATACGCCATAATTTTAGATTTTTCTCGACTTTCACGGCCCTTCTTTTTACATTCAGGTCTTTGCTGAAACCCAGCTTAAAAAACGATTCTTTAATTAGTTTCCATCCGGAATGGCCCGGATCACACCCCACTCTTGCTGAAATGAGCTAATAATTGATATTATTTGCATAAAACGAAAAAGAATAGTATCTTAACGTCCTGCTTAAAATTGGACGAAAAAAAACTTTACCGGAAAGATCATGGAGATAATTGACTGGCGAGCCCAAAATTCTAAAATATTAGTCCTGGTTAACATATTGCTTGGGATTGTTCTTTTTATTTTTATTCTGATCTTCGCAAGAAACATCGTCACAAAAGTTTATACGTCAAGAAATGCAAAAGCTCCCGTTTTCTCACAGGATGCGACCACAAAATACGGAAGGAAGAACCCTCAGGAATATGAAGCCATCCTTAAAAATAATCCATTCGGTTTCCAGGCCGGTCCTTTGAAACCACTAACCGGCCTGTCGGATGAGGCGCTTCCCGTTTTTGATATGAAACTGATCGGTACAATTTCAGACAGTGCTCTTTACAGCTATGCTGTATTTCTTGGTAAAGACGGAAAACAGGAGATCTTCAAGAAAGGTGATTACATTTTCGGAAGGGGTTTGCTCAAACGGATCGAGAAAAGCAGGGTGTTTATAGAGGAAGGAGGTACTTTAAAGGAAATTCCCATATCGGATATGGTAGTAACCAATAAGGATGTTGCTCCTCTCAGCAGCGAATTGTCTGATCATGTGACAAGTTTCGGTGAAGGAGAGTACCTGATTGATCAGGAAGCTCTTCAACAAGTCCTGGATAATCCCAATCAAGTCATGACCGGCGCCAGATTAATCCCCAATATGGTAAATAACAAACAGGAAGGATTTATTCTGAAGGAGGTTAAGAAGGGTGGAATATATGACAGCATGGGCTTGAAAAATGGAGACACTCTTTTGCGGATAAACGATTACAATATTTCAAACCCCGCAAATGCCCTTCAGGCGTTTACTGCTCTGAGGGGAATGGACACGGTGCGGCTTGATATTATAAGATCCGGCGTTAAAACGACAATGACCTATCAAATAAGATAAGGAGAAGGCAAACGGGATGGGGAAAAAAATTATATGGATGTTGTTATTGTTTATCTCCTTAACATTCACTTCGGATGTTGCGTCGAATGCTTTTGGAGTTGCGACGGAGGAGGAGAAGGTAGCCATAAATTTCGTGGATGTTGACCTGCCTGTCATTGCAAGATTTTTCAGCGAAATTACCAAGAAGAATTTTATTTTTGACGAGAGGGTTAAGGGTAAGATTACTATTATTGCTCCATCAAAAATCAGTGTGGATGATGCTTTTAATCTTTTTACATCTGTGCTGGCATTAAAAGGGTTTACCTTTGTTTCCACCACTCCCGACACCTACAAAATTATACCCACTATTGAAGCAAAGCAGAGAGGAATGGAGGTTTCGAAGGACAGGCATATTGTCAACGAAAGTTATATTGCGAGACTTATCCCGCTCAAAGATATTTCCGCCGACGAGGTCATTAAGTTTATCCGGCCAATGGTATCGAGAGAAGGTTATGCCTCGGTATTCGGTCCCGGGAATATGCTCCTGGTTATAGATTCAGGGACAAACATAGAGAAGATAGCTTCCATCATAGACGATATAGACAGACCAACTATGGTTGGAACGCCTGAAATTATCTATCTCAAGCACGCGAGTGCCGAAGCTGTTGCCAAAATACTCAATGAGGGTTTAAGCAAGAGGCGGCAGGCACCAACGCCGCCGACTCTTCCAGATAGTACAGCGAAGGCAATCGCGGACCAGAGGTTAAATGCCGTTATTCTTTTTGGAGATAAAATTGAGGTTGGATTAATGCAATCTCTTATTTCACTGCTTGATGTTCGCTCCCCGGAAACCCAGGGAATCATCAATGTCTGTTTCCTGGAGAATGCTGATGCCACAGAACTTTCAAAAGTACTGGAGAGTCTTGTGAAAGTTAAGCAGGTTCAACCGCCAGCGGCAACGGTGACGGCATTTGAGACTGTAGGAGGAATAACCATAACTGCGGATAAGGCTTCCAACGCCCTGGTAATAGTTGCTTCTCCCGCAGATTACAGGAATTTGTTCCAGGTCATAAAACAGCTCGATAAGAGGAGGAGGCAGGTGTTCGTGGAAGCAATGATTGCCGAAGTCTCTATTGATAAGCTGCTTGAACTGGGAACTAAATGGCGGGCCGCAGCTCTTTCGGATGGAGAGCCTGTTCTGGTGGGAGGTGTTGGGACGGTTGATTCTTCAACGATCAGCTCCATACTTACCGGCTTGACAGGTCTTGCGCTGGGCGGTGTGGCCAATTACTTCACGGTACCGCAGGAATTCATCCCGGGAGCAACTTCAGATATGAGGATGCCGGGAATTACAGCGCTATTCAGCCTGAGTGATTTCAAAGGCGCTGTAAATGTACTCTCGACACCTCAGATTCTGACATCCGATAATAAGGAGGCAGAAATCCTTGTTGGTGAGAACATACCCATGATCTCAAAAAGAGAGAGAGACGTTACAACAACTTCAACTGTTCTTACTTCCATTGAACGTAAAGATGTCGGTATTATGCTGAAGCTGACCCCTCAGATAAATGAGGGGGAATATGTTAAACTTGACATATATCAGGAGATTTCAGCGCAGAAGCAGGAGTCTGAAAATGTTATCACCTCCGTCGGTCCCACTATGACCAAAAGATCTACGAAGACATCCGTGGTAGTAAAGGATAAACAGTCCGTCGTGATCGGAGGACTGATTTCGGAGAGAGATGAAGATCTAATTACCAAGGTCCCTATTCTGGGAGATATCCCCATCCTGGGATGGCTGTTTAAGTACAAGAGCACCAACAAGAAGAGGACAAATCTTTTGATATTTCTAACTCCCTATATTATTAAGGAACCCTTTTCCCTTTCCAGGCTTTCCCAGAACAAACTCAACGATTATGTGAAGAATGAAAATCAGTTCATGGCGGATGAGCTGTTTGTTACGTTCAGGGACGGTGTCACCGAAGAGGCTATCCGGGATATAATAACCAGGCAGAAGGCAGTTACTTTTAAAACAATGGAGGGAGGGATTTATCACCTTAAGCTTGAAAAAGGGCAGGAGTTTCAGGATGCTGTAAACAAGTTTTCTGAACTGCCGGAAGTGCAGAAGGTTGAGCCTGTCCCGAGGATTACAATATCCGAATAAATATCAATAAAGGCACAAGGATCAGGTGCTTTGTTCCTTAATCAGGAAACCGGAGAACGGGAAATTTAAAAAGGTATTTTTAAGTTGGAAGTTATAGAAAATATAAATGATAACGATGTTGAGATCGCGCTCCTGAGAGAGGTTCCCTATTTTTTTGCGAGAAACAATCTTGTCATGCCGTTGAGGAGAAGAGAAGGCTTTCTCGTAGCTGCTGTTGCGGAAGAGAAGGGTCTCCTGGCCGCTGTTGAACTGGCGAAAAAATACCGGCTGACTCTTTACCCCCTGAAAGCAGGAGAGGGAATAGTTCTCGATGCAATCAGCAAGTTCTACGGCCAGGTGGGCACTGCCGAGGAGGTGATGGATAATATCGCCGGAGAAGATCTGTCATCCGTAGCCACGGAGTTTGAAAAACCGCGCGATATCCTTGAACTTACAGAAGATGCGCCAATTATAAGGCTTCTTAATGCCCTATTCCAGCAGGCGGCCAAAGAGAGGGCCAGTGACATTCATATAGAGCCTTATGAAAAAGATTTGATTGTAAGAATGAGGGTTGACGGGATCCTGCACAGGGTCCTTAGCCCTCCGAAAATCATCCAGGATGCCCTTATCAGCAGGGTGAAGATCATGGCAAGTCTCGATATTGCCGAGAAGAGACTACCCCAGGATGGCCGGATAAGACTTCTCGTGGGAGGGCAGGATATTGATCTTCGGGTATCTATAGTCCCCACAGCTTTCGGAGAGAGGGCGGTACTGAGGCTGCTGAACAGAAAACAGGGACTAATTGGTCTTTATGAGGTAGGCCTTGATAAAAAGGATGAAGAGAGATTTGAAAGGTTACTGGAGAAAACGAGCGGAATTATTCTCGTAACCGGACCCACGGGGAGTGGTAAAACAACGACTCTCTATGCGGCAATAAACAGGGTTCATACGGAAGATAAAAACATTATAACTGTGGAAGATCCTATTGAGTACCAGCTTAAGGGCATAGGGCAGATGCAGGTTAATCCTAAAATCGGCCTTACTTTTGCTTCCGGCCTGAGATCATTCTTAAGACAGGACCCCGATATTATAATGATCGGGGAAATCCGTGATTTTGAAACCGCTGAAATTGCTATACAGGCATCCCTGACTGGACACCTTGTCCTTAGCACGCTCCATACAAATGATGCCGCCTCTGCAGTTGTAAGGCTCACAGATATGGGCATGGAACCATTTCTTGTTGCGTCATCCCTGGTCGCTGTTCTTGCCCAGCGGCTTGTCAGGACCATTTGTCCCTATTGTAAGGAGGAGTTTACGCCAACGTTTGAAACTGCATATTTCTCATCACCGCTACATGTATTATACAGAGGAAAGGGATGTCGGATGTGCAAGGAAACCGGTTATCTTGGAAGAACAGGGATCTTTGAAATTCTTTATATAGACAACGAAATAAGGCAAATGATCTCCGGACGTGCTGATTCGCGGAGCATGAAGGATTATGCCGTTTCGCGGGGCATGAGAACCCTTCACATGGACGGCCTGGAAAAGGTCATGAAAGGAATTACATCATTACAGGAAATCCTGAGAGTTACGCAGAAGGACTATGCCGATATTTCAGTATAAGGGATACAATTCAGAAGGAGTTGAAACGGCAGGCGCTGTCGATGCCCAGGGGCGTGGTGATGCCATAGCCGCCATAAAGGCTAAACAGATCTTTCCCACAGACATTGTTGAGATAATCAGGAAACGTGAAATAGGCATTTTTAGGAGGAAAGACGAGACCTTTCTGCCGGATATGACCCGTCATCTGGCTATGCTTCTCTCAGCCGGAGTTCCGTTAATGGATGCCATCCATTCCCTATCAGCTGAATACCACGGGTTTTACGGAGATCTGCTGGCGGAAATACGGGAACGTGTTTCCGGCGGTACGAGTCTGCACAGGGCACTGAAGGATTACGGTAATATTTTTCCTGAATATTATATTAATATGGTTCAGGCCGGCGAGGAAAGCGGGGCTTTAGACATGGTTCTTATAAAGATTGCCGATTTTCTGGAGACGCAGTCTTCCATAAAAGAGAGAGTGCGTTCGGCAATGGTTTATCCGGTTTTAATGATCGGTGTGAGTATCCTTGTTCTTTTCTTTATTTTTTCTTTTATAATGCCGAAAATTGTCGCAATATTTTCGGAGACAAAGGGGTCACTCCCTTTTATTACCGTTATTCTGATAGCAATAAGCAATTTCGTTGCAAAATACTGGTGGATAATACTTGCCGTATGCTTGGCAGCAGTCGGATTCTTAAGGAAGTTATTTCATGATTCCAGATCCAAGGTTGACCGGATTATACTAAAACTGCCCGGCAACATAGTCCAGAGTCTCTATTATGCAAGATTTGCAAGGACGATGGGCGTTCTTCTCGATGGAGGCATTCCGGTATTGAATGCACTGAAACTTGCCGCAAAATCGATTGGCAACACTGAACTGGAAACTTCAGTTCTCGATACCGTGGAGAAGGTGGCAGCGGGACAGCAAATTTCCTCCTCCCTGACGGGATTCCCGCCTCTTTTGCTCAGGCTTGTTTCAACCGGCGAAAAAAGCGGCAAGCTGGCCGAGACGCTGCACAGGGCCGCTTCATCGTATGAAGAACAGTTCGGCAGGAAGATAGAAAGGGCGTTGTCTTTATTTGAGCCGGCCATGATTCTCTTAATGGGTTTCGTGGTCTGTATTATTGTACTTGCCGTTTTACTCCCCATATTCCAAATGAATCAGTTGATAAAATGATATTACCCTTTTTGAAAACAGGGGATATGGGTAATCTAACAAGTTATTTTCAGGTGAAAAATGCAGAAACATTTTATTTCCATAAGAGGTTTTACTCTCCTTGAGCTTATTGTAGTGGTTTTCATCCTAAGTCTTTTAGTCACCATCGTGGCGCCACGGATCATCGGCAGAACGGATGATGCCCGCGTGGCAGAAGCAAAGGTGCAGATAAAAAACTTCGAGACCGCGCTAAAACTGTTCAAGATTGATAACGGTTTCTATCCTGACACGCAGCAGGGGCTTGAATCTCTCATAGAAATACCCGCAACAGGCAGGATACCGAAAAAGTACAGGCCGGGTGGATATTTGGAACAGAAGAAGGTGCCTCTCGATCCTTGGGGGAACCAGTACATATATATCTCGCCGGGTATGCAGGGAGATTTTGACATCATGAGTTACGGAGCCGATGAAAAAGAAGGCGGCGAGGGTAAAGATGCAGACATTAAAAACTGGGATTTGCAATAAGGGGTTTACCCTCATGGAATTAATTGTGGTGATTTTCATAGTTTCCCTGATGCTTATGGTATCCTTTCCGTATTTTACCATCAGTGAAGGAGGCAAGTTAAAATCCGAGGCGGCACTTTTAGCCTCCGTTCTTAGGTACCTTAATGACAGTGCCGTATCTTCGAAAGAGACATACGGGGTTAAAATTGATTTGCAACAGAAAACTATCAGCTATAGAGGGCCGGATGGCGAAAAAGTGGAAAGAATTGATGATCTGTCAAGTGTTTCATTACAATCGAGGGGTACGGTTTCAGACGGGGAAGTGGTTGTTTTTTTTACTCCTACAGGTGCCTCTGAAAGTTTTACAATTCATTTGCAGGGTGAAAATTCCGCCATTGCGGTCAGCTCAAACTCCCTCAGTGGAAGGATCGGGATAAAGCCGCAGGAGGGCTAAAAAATGCAGAAAGGTTTTACTCTTCTTGAGATCATAATAAGCCTTGCCATCTTGGGAGGTCTTTTGCTTACCCTGATTTCTTCATTGAATTACCACCTGGGTGTCGCTGATAGACAGATTGTTGTTACGAATATCACGAGTCTGGCAAAAGAAAAGATATATGAGATGGAAAAGAATCCTTCCGCAAGTCGTGGAATTTTCCCGGAGCCTTATTCCAGCTTTCATTATGAGACGAAGGTAGTGAATTCTTCTTTCCCGGGAATGTTGGAAATATGGGTAACAGTAAGTGAGGGGAAAGAGATCCTGAAACTTTCCGAGATAATACGCAAATCTCCATGATGCATAAAAATAAAAAATGAAAAAACAATCTATCCCGTTTTACCAGGAAGGGTTTACATTATTAGAGCTCCTGATCGCTATTGCAATAATGTCCGCGGTTCTGGTCGCTCTTTATCATACGTTCTTTCTATCTCACAGAGCGCTTTTGTCCATGGATAACTCTCTTCTGAAACTTCAGGAATCACGTTCCTTTGTGGATACCTTAAAAAGAGAGATGGAATCCGTCTTTTACTCCCCGGACAATAGATTCTGTGTATTCAAGATGGATGACAGGGATTTTTACGGTCGCCAGACTTCACGGATAGTGATGACTTCGCTTTCCCCCCTGATAAACGGAATGGCAAAGATAACCTATGGCGTTGAAGAGATATCCGGCAGGCTGATCATAACAAAAGAAATGGTCCCCGCTATGTCTCAACCTTCAGAGAGCAGGAAGGTTGACCTGCTGGAAGACGTGGAGTCTTTTACACTGGAGGGTAAATACGGAGACCGGTGGGTAAAAACATGGGACAGCTCGTTGGCAAAGAGCATACCGGATGAGATAAGGATCTCTGTAACATTATTTATTACAAAAGAAGAGAAACAGGATCGAACCAGAGATTCCTTTTCTATTTCAGATATTGCAAAACCGAAAATTGGAAAGAGGTTATGATAGGCTCAAATAAAGGGATGGCGCTGGTAATAACACTTATGATCCTTGCGATTATGATGGCCATGGTCGTAGAGTTCTCCTATGGTGTCTATACGACAAATTCAAGCCTCTACAACTGGCAGGCCAGCCAGCAACTTTCCCTTGTCGCTAAATCGGGAGTAACACTTGCATTAAAAACTATATCGGTAAATCAGGCCCTTTATACATATACCTATCCCGGAAAAATTGATATCCCGGTGGAAAATATGTTTGACGCGGCTGATGAAGAGTTTAGCGGTAAAGTCTTGATCCGGGTAGAAGACGAAAACGCAAAACTTAATCTCAATGCTATAGTCTGGCCCAACGGAAAAACAAATGAAGCCGCCCTTGCGTCGTTTGAAATTCTTTTGAAAAATCTTCAACTTGATCGACAGATTGCTCATAAGGTTGCCGACTGGATAGATCATGACAGTGATCCAAGATCAGGGAACTCGGAACAGGGAGCCAAAAACGCCTATATGGACAGTTGCGATGAGCTTTGCCTTATCCCGGGAGTTGATTCCCGGATCTATAAAACACTGGAGCCCTTTATAACGATATATGGTGTGGATACAATTTCCTCTCCTCTTGTAAATATCAACAGCGCCCTTTTGCAAGTAATTATGTCGCTTGATGATAATATTACGGAACAGCTTGCCGAAAGGATTATAAAATACAGGGATATTGAGCCGCTTAAAGGGCCAAGCGATCTCGTAAAAATCACCGGTTTTGATGGCCCTCTGGGACAGTCTCTTATGGGCAGAATTACGGTAAAGGCTGTAAATTTGCGGATAACGTCAGTGGCAGAGAATAATAATATAAAAAGGATCATAGAATGTGTTGTAGGGATTAAAGACGGTGGCTTTGTAACCAGATACTGGAGGGAAATCTGATTGACGATGAGAAAAATTGGCTTTATTGATATTCACCCCCGTGATGCGGCTTCTCCACCCGATCCTGAACAGGATGGTCCGGAATGGCAGGAGAATACCCTCATATATATATTTAAAGGTTATTCGGGGAGATATGAACTTGATAAGACTCTGAAGTATTCATCTGATGCGGTTCCGTTGGATATTGCTGAATTTTATATCAGTCTTCCCGTAGAATTGCTTAATTTCCGGATAATTAATCTCCCCTATTCCGACAAGGAAGTATTGCGAAAAGTAATACCCCTGGAACTGGAAAATCTCATTATAGTTAATCCCAAGGATATTGTTTTTGAAACAGTTCTTCTAAATGATACCGGCAGTGGATTCGATGTTCTTGTCGTTTATGCCGGCAAAAGCAGCCTTGATGCTCTCATCGGAAAGCTTGCCCAAAAAAACATTGACCCGCGTGTAATAACATCCATAGACCTCCGTAAAATTATCCATGCCGGCATCGATGGGGAACCTGTTGCCGCAGGGCACCTCGCGAATTTGGAAAGGACGACAGAATTCAACAGGGTCAGCGCGGCAGAAGAGGAACTTTCCAATCCTACTATCAATCTCAGGACAGGCCCTTTAGCGTATACAAAAGACACTGCAAAGATGAGGCGCAACCTCAGAAAAACGGCTATTATGGGTATTTTGCTGGCAGTCGTTATCAATGCGGGTATTGTTTTTAACCTGGTAATAACAAAAAAAGAGGTTTCTTCACTGAAAAGAGAGATACGGAATATGTACACCTCGCTTTTCCCCGATGAAAAGAGGATAGTAGATGAATTGTATCAGATGAAGTCTCATATCAGCGGGATGAAAGAAAAGAGTGATGCCTTGACAGGTGTGAATCCCCTCAACTTCCTGCTGGAGATATCGCAGAAACCGGCGGAGGGAATCATATATAGTGAAATTCAACTCGAAAAAGGATTTATTAAAATGATGGCCGAGGCGACCTCGATGGAAGCCGTAGACAGAGAGAGGCGCAGACTTTCAGAATTTCTGTCGGATGTCTCCGTTTCGAATGTTAAACCGGTTCCCAATGGAAGTATTTTCTTTACTGTCGCGGCGAAGGAAAAACCGATATGAACATGAGTGTAACGGACTTCATCGCAAGTCTATCACAGTATGTCAGGAGAAAGAACTCCCGAAATACCGTAATCTTTTTTTTAGCTCTTTTATGCCTTTACATCCTTATCATCCCTGCCTTTATCTTTGAGAAAAAAGCGGAAAGAGAACTATCTGCACTCCAGACAAGGTTGAATGAGTTTACCGATTTAACTAAAGAATATAATAAACTGAAAGAGCAGGTAAGTGCCATTGAAGGCAAACGGTCGCTGTCAAAAGTCAGGAGTATAATTCTGGCGGCAGATGAAGTCCTTTTATCGTTAGGCATCAAAGAGAAGATGAAATCAATCAAGGGTATAGAAGGCAGAGACATCGGCGGGCAGACGAACGAAGAGAGTGCCGAGGTTCAGATCGAAAAGGTCTCCTTGAATGAACTTATACATATCTTTTATAAAATAGATAACGCCCCCATGCTTCTCTCGATTAAGAAAGTGTCAATCAAAAAATCATTTACATCTCCGGAACTCTTAGATCTTAATATGACGATTTCACTGTTTACAGGCCCGCCCGACAGACTTAAATGAAACATCGACATGTCTCTGTAAATAAAACAACAGGGAAATGAGAGGATGAAAAAAACAACCATCATTATTGCGCTTGGCTTATCCGCTTTTTTGGGGCTTTGGCTGATTGCAGTTCCTGAAAATTTGATCATAGATTTTATCGAAAATTCCCTGATAAAAAGTGGAGTAAAAATCGAGACAGAGGATTTTAAAAAAGGGCTTTTTTATAACTTCAGTATAAAACGCCTTAATGTGACTGCTAAAAACAATATCCCGATGCTGACAATTAAAGATGTGGAAGCAAGACTCAACTTTACCTCGGTTGTCAAACTTACTCCCCGGATATATTTCAACGGCAATGTAAATAACGGGAAAATCCATGGAAACATCAGTCTCAAAGGTGCGGAAGGGGCGTCAATAATCACAGGTAGCGACATTGATATACATGACATCCCCGCCTTGAGTCGGCTCGGAATTCAAGGGAAAGGAAAACTTACCTTCGATCTTTGGCATATGAATAACCTAAGTGAAATTAAATTCTCTTTAGGTGATGCAAATACTATCGCTTCCTTTTCAGGCATCGGAATTATTCCGTTGGATATCTTTCAAAATGTGCGGGGAACACTTATAATAGAGAATGAATCTGCATCAGTAAAATCTCTGGTTCTGGAAGGAAGAGGAATATATGCGAGGGTAAAAGGGGATATAAGCAGGGACAATCAGAACTTAAAAATCGAGGTGATGGCGGATTCATCCCAACCAGGCCTATCATCTCTTAAAATTATTGAACAATTCAAGGTTTCGCCAGGATACTACGTTATTCCACTTCCTTATTTTAAAATCCCCCCCAATTAGACATATAGTAGTCGCAAAATGCTCCTATTAGAGCAGATCAATTTGTTTATAAACCAAAGAATATCGTACATCGAATATCGAAGCGCGATGTTCGATGTACGAACGGCGGTATTTTGGTCGGACACCACAATCCCGAACCAGACCTGTACCATCATCTTTATCCCTTTATAGATCTTGGGGTCAGCATCTGATGCTGCGGACAGATTGATCTCGGATTCTGGTAAGATGCGCCGGTGAAAGCAACAAGATATTTTCTTAAATCCGATAAATTGACCACTTCATCAACTAGACCATGCTTCGCGCAATAAGCAGGCCTGGAATAGTCATAATATTCCTGAGCCAGCTTGTTCATGCTGTCGATTATCGGTTCAAGAGGCTTTCCGGCAGCCTTTTCCTTTACCAGCCTTCGCGAATAAGATGCCGCCGCTGCCGTTTCACCGTGCATAACGTAAATCTCCGTTGTGGCTACGCCCACTGTAAATGCATTATGCCTGTTCGCGGTCGGACCTCCCATTATGTAATGTGCCGCCGCAGAGCCTTTTCTTAAGACAACCAGAAGCTGAGGCACTTCAGTCTGCTGAATGGAATAAATGAGAGACTGGCCAAGTCCGAGGAGTTCGGCTTTTTCCGCAATATCACCTACATCAATTCCGGAAGTATCCTGAAACCATATGATGGGAATTCTGTCACGCCCGCATAATGTGACGAATTCATTCATCTTGATAAGACCCTGCCTGTAAAGTTTCCCGCCGATTCCAGGGTAAGTCGCATATTCGGGATAGTTTTCCTTGAGCAGTCCCTGGTTATTTCCAATACAACCAACTACATAACCATCCAGTTTGCACAAGCCCGTATATACCTCAGGTCCGTAATCAGGGCGGTACTCCATGTGTTCACTCCCATCAACCAGGCGGGACAGAATATCCTTGAAATCATAAGTCCTCTTCTGATTGAAAGGAAGCAGATAATAAAGCTCATCGGTGGAAAACCTGGGAGATTTGGGCTCTGCAACTCTGAAAAATTTAGGGTTATATGCAGGCATATCCTTCATGTAATCTTTAAGTCCGTCAAGAACGCCCGTCTCCTCTTCATAAACATATCTGAAGAAGCCCGTTTCATTATAATGAATCTCGACAGATCCGGGAGGTTTGGCCTTGAACTGTTTTGCAGAGGAAATAAGCATTTCAGCGCCTTCAAGATCAAAGTGTCCTTTGGGAGACATTCCGCTTAAAATGCCGCCGCCGCCGACAGCAATATTACAGTTTTTATGGGCAAACAAAACAGTCGGACTTATTGCCTGGTAGCCTCCGCCTGCCGGGTTGGTGCCGTATATACCGGCTAAAATCGGAATTCCCATGATTTCAAGTTCGGCGTGCCTGAAAAATGTTGTTCCAGATCCACGGCGGCTTCCATAAAACTTTTCCTGGTCGGGTAATTTAACTCCGCTGCAGTTTACAAGCCAGACAAGAGGGATATTAAGCCTCTTGGCAAGATCGGTAACCCGCAGCACATTTTCAGCCTGTCCCGGAAGCCAGGCCCCTGCCATGACCTTATTGTCAAAACCAATGATAACAGCCCATTTGCCGGATATTTTACCAAGACCATCAATAACATTAGTAGTTCCTTCAGGATTATTAGTGGGATTGAAAATGGTGTGCAAAGGGCACCATGTTCCGGGATCAACCAGATATGCGAGCCTCTGCCAGACGGTCATCTCGCCTCTTTCATTTATTTTTTCTGCCGGCATTCCGGCATTTTTTACCTTTTCAACTTCTGCCTTCACCTGGTTTTCAACATCTTTTATTTGTGTAACATTATCCTTGTTGCTTTTTTTCTGTCCCTCTGAAAGGGCTCTGCCGAAATCAGGCATTTTTTCAAAATAAGGTCTCATTGTCTAACTCCCGGTAACATCTGTCTGGTTTATATTTTTTAGTTCACAATTGCACGGTTCATTAATCTACTGATACCCTCATGGGTTGCTCTCATGCAATCGGCCACAATCCTTTTTCTTCGAGAACCGTCTTTAATATTTTTAAAGCTGAATTTGTCGCCGGAACACCTCCGTATATGCAGGTCTGAAATATTACTTCTGCTATCTCTTCCGGTTTGCAGCCGACATTTAACGCAGCCTGTATATGAAGCTTCAACTCGTCAAGACGCGATAAAACAGTAAGCGCCGCAACTGTAATAAGCTGCCTTGTAGCATGGGGAATTTTTTCCCTCGCATACATCTGTCCCGTGATAAAAAGGGAGAGGTCATTCGCAAGGTTCTTGTCAAAGGACTTCCATAGTTCGTAAGGTTTTTCTCCTGTTACATCTTTAAAATAAAGAGCGGCCGTCTTTTTTGTTTTTTCAACAACATCGTCTTTCAAGCTTATACTCCACATAAGATCAGTTTTCTGGTTTCTGGTTTGAAGTCTCTGGTTTTTGTATGCCCCCGCTTTTCCCCGGTCACTCGAATCCTTGAACCCTCGACTCCTCGAACCCTTGGCGCTTATCTGTTCGCCTTTCTTATACCAAGCTCATCCTGGGCTATTATCCATTTACATATATTTGACGAGCCTTCCACCATGGTATACGTCGGGGTGTCCCTGTAATATCGGGCAACAGGATATTCTGTTGAGTAGCCATATGCTCCAAGGATACGCATTGCATAGTTGGCACATTTTGTCACAGTTTCACCAGCGAAATATTTGGCATGAGCAACGTCAAGACCATTGTTAAGATTCCCCTGGTCCTTTACCCAGGCTGCTTTGTATACGAGAAGGCGTGCGGCCTCTATTTCAGCTGACATCTGGGCAATCATGTCCTGGTTCATCTGGAATTCCCGGATAAGTTTCCCAAACTGTTTGCGGGTATTGCAGTATTTGACCGCGGCATCGAGACATGCCTGCGCAAGCCCCACGGCTCCGGCAGCAGCAGAAAGGCGGGTCTGGTTCAGCGAGCTGAAAACTATCTTGGCGCCATCACCCGGTTTGCCGAGAATATTTTCCTTGGGGACTCTTGTTTCTGTCAGGAATATTTCCCCGGTCGGAGATGAGTGTGAGCCCATTTTATCGAGACCCGACGTTTTGACGCCATTGAAATTTTTCAGCTCAACAACAAAAGCTGAAAGCCCCTTTGACCCTGCAGCCCGGTCGGTGTACGCGTAATAGATAACAAGATCGGCGTAATTGGCATTTGAAATCCATGTCTTGGAACCATTCAACAACCAGTAATCTCCCTTATCCTCAGCTGTTGAAACCATTGACATAACATCCGAGCCGGCATCAGGTTCGGTAATGGCAAATCCGCCCACATAATCGGCAGAAACGAGTTTCGGAATATATTTCTTTTTTGTTTCTTCACTTCCGTATTTGAAGATGGTATATGCACAACCCAAAGTTTGCATGTTGATCTGAACCCTTAACGAGCTTGAAGCTCTTGCTATTTCTTCAGTGACTATCATTGCCGCAAGCCAGCCCATGTCGTCACCGCCATATTCTTCAGGAATAACCGTCCCGAAAAAACCAAGCTCTCCCATTGGTTTCAAGGCTTCCTTGTAGGGAAAATAATGGTTTTTATCCCATTCATCGGCGTTAGGGGCAATTTTTTTTGCTGCAAACTCCCGGACGGCTTTCCGCAGCATCTCGAGTTCCTTTGATAGGGCAAAATGCATCTTAACTTCCTCCTGTTATTCGATAATCTTAAATCTCACACAAAGAGCACAAAAAAACAAAAAAATCCTGATATGACATTCCTTGTCACTTTGTATCTTAGTGTGAAAACATTAATTACGGCTTTGTAAAAAGTCATTCTGCTGTGTTGTGCTTCATCTTTCGTCATTGCAGCGTACTAACATGTACGCTTCATTCCTCAAGATTCGCGCGTCTTGCATAATGAACTTTTTATTTTGCCGTCTGAATTTTGACTTCTTACGAGCCCATCATTAATAGTTCGTAAAGCAATATAAGCTACAATATAACTATTGTATGACAGAAATCAGCATGCCTTGTCAATGAGACTTTTTTTAAATCTCAACCCTTTTGACAAGTTCCAAAGCAGATTCAAGAATTGTCTCTCTGAAAACCAGTTTTAATGAAGTGTTAAGCATATCCACGTTAATGATTTTTTTGAGTTTTGCCATTAAAGCGAGAGAAACAAGAGCCCAGTCCTGGATCTTGATTCCCCTTACTTTAAAATCGACATCAAACATGGTTGCGCGGTTTTCAGGCACATCAACCCCGGCGGCCTTTATTATCAGTGTACTTTCATCAAGATTGCTGAAAATATAACTCCTTCGATCAACTCCTTCCTGCGCAAGAGCAATAATAACAGAAGGTTTTTCAATTCCGCTGTACCCTATGTCATCCGGAGAAAGAATTATTTCGCTTATTGAAGGTCCGCGCAGGACCGTAATATTGTAATCGTTTTTCTGTGTTACATTCAGCCCAGCAGTGAGACCCGCTATACACAGGATGTCACCGGATGTAATTATTCTTTGCCCGGCGCTTCCAAGTATCATTACTTCCTGCCTGTCAGATTCAGGGAAGATAAATTCCGCTCTGATTCCTTCGGGAGGAGTGACTTTTTTAAGTTTTGAGCTAATCAACCGGTAACTATCACCGTATTCTATCCTTTTATTCTCTTCCACGATGCCCGAACAGGGAGAAAGACCGGTAAGGGTTTCGTCAATAATCTGCGGGGTAAGCTTGTTTCTTTTTGTATATCTGCCCGGACATATTCCCCACATGTCGATCAGAGAGAACCCGTCGAATCTGACGGCTTTTTCAATTTCATCAGGCAGGTCGTTACTGTAACTTGAACAGCGTGAAACATATGGCGCGCCGGCAGACCTGGCTACATCGCAAACATCAAGAGGCTTCTCGAGCCTGTTTAGAAAACCGGAACCGACCTGCGCTTCCGTCGGGGTTGTTACGGAAAACTGACCTCCGGTCATGCCGAAATTGAAATTATTCATGACAAGAAGGGTAAGATTAAGATTTCGCCTGCATGCGGCGAGAAGGTGCGCTCCACCTATTCCAAGACCTCCGTCACCCATTGTGACTATTACGTTTAAATCGGGTTTTGCCATTTTAATGCCTGCCGCATATGTCAATGCCCGTCCATGGATACCGTGAAATGCGTGCGTGTTGAAAAAAGTATCGAAAAGACCCGAACAGCCTATATCACTTACAATTACTACCTGATCACCCGAAAGACCCATAGTTGAAAGAGCCTTGTCAAGAGCCCTCGTGACCCGTTCATGAGAACAGCCGGGACAGAAAACAGGCGGCCTGCCGGTATTTAATAAACTATTCATTGCTGATTGCCTCCATAATCTGACGCGGTGTTATAAGCCTCCCATCCATCTGACCGAAATATTTAACTTTTTTATCCGGCAGGATGCGCTCTATTTCATGAACGTACTGGCCCATATTCATTTCAAAAACGAAGATGTTTTTTGCGTTTTTGGCCCTGTCACGGATAAGGTTTTCCGGAACCGGCCACAAAGTTTTTAATACAAGAAGAGATAAGGGTTTCCCGGCTTTTTTTTGTTCGTCGACAACCGTTTTTGCGGAACGACCCGTGACTCCATAGGTTATAATAAGGTTCTCGGCATTCTCTTCGATGAAGCTTGCATGGAAGCTGAAAGAGTCTATTGCCGATTCGAGTTTGTTTTTCAGCCTGTTCTGGAATTGGGAAATTATACAGGAATCTGTCGTAATATAGCCATCCGCGCCGTGGGTGGATGAAGTTTGCCGGACTAATGTTTTGCCGCCGATAGGAAGAAATTCCGGTATCATGCTGCCTTCTTTTACCGCAAAGGGCAGGAAATTTTCTTCTTCTGATTGAATGCGGTCAACTATCCGGGGCTTTTCGACGGCATTAAGATCTATGCTCTCCTTTGTCATGGCTATTTCTTTGTTGGATGCCAGAAAAACAGGACATCTGAACTCCTCGGCAAGACTAAAAGCATGCATTGTCAAAACAAAGCAGTCTTTAATATCAACAGGAGCCAGAACAATTACAGGCAAGCCTCCGCTGTTTCCCCAGCGCATGAAGTTAATATCACCGTCGGCCCCGCGCGTTGCGGATCCTGTAGATGGGCCGAGTCTCTGGACATTGACTATTACAAGCGGAATCTCACTTCCAATGGCAAATGAAATCTGCTCGCTGTAGAGACTTATGCCTGGACCCGATGTCGCGGTCATTGATTTTAAACCGGCCATTGAAGCGCCTATACAATATCCTATGGAAGCGATTTCATCTTCTCCCTGAAGGCAGATACCACCGGCAGGAGGCATAATTCTGAGCAGGGTGTTAAAAATTGTTGTAGCCGGAGTAATTGGATATCCGGCAAAAAATCTGCATCCTGAAGCCATTGCTCCCCATGCTACAGCTTCGTTTCCTTCCATTAAAGATAAAGCCATGGTTTCTCCTGAAAACTGAATTGTTTTTGCCTAAGCAGACACGAATAGGCATATACAAAAATCGTTAATAAATATAAAGAAAAAATTTAAAAGAATATTTTTTTTGAAGGTCAGCTTATTTCGCTTACTATTTTTGAAGCAGGAACCAGATTAACCTTTTTTTGAAGATATGGCAGCATTTCCCGTATAACCTTATATGTTGCATGGTGCGGATGAATTATTCCAATCGCTTCCCCTTGCTTATCCGCAATTTTAACAAGGAGTTTTATCTGATTACGGATAAAGTCGGAATCCTGGCGATGGTCAAGAAAAACATCTCTTTCTGCAAAAGGGACCTTTAAAAGCCGTGCCGATGGTCCGCAAATTGTCATGGCTGTTGTTCGGCTGTCGACAAAGTATAGGCCTCTTTTTTTCAGAACAGTGAATATCTGGTACATCTGGGTGTCTACGGCAGTCATCTTTGACCCCATATGGTTGTTTACGCCTTTAATGAACGGAATGTCATCAATATCATTATTGAGCTGCTCTATCAGTTTGTCGGGAGGCATGTCTGTCAGCAGGGCTCCGGGGCCAGGAGATACCTGAGAGTATTCGTCAGCTTCCATTGGCAGATGAAGCATTATTTCGATACCTTTTTCATGCGCCGCCTTTGCAATGCTTTTTTGAAAAGGGCTGAAAGGAAGCACCGAAAATGTGAATGGGATTCCAAGTTCAAGATAATTTTTTGCCAGATTATTGTCATATCCGAGATCATCAATGATTATGGCTACATTGGGCAGGGATTTATCAGGCTGCTTTCTGGTTTTTAAAATTGTTTTCTTGAAGGATTCTTCACTTTTCGGATAGATTTCAAAAACAATCTGCTTTGATGGCGGTGCTTTTTTTTCCTGTTTTTGCGCCTTAAGATCAGGTGGGGATTGTTTCTGTAATAAGATGTAATTGGCAAGAAATCCCGCTCCGATAACAATAACAAGAAGAATGAATACTCCTATGAAAGCTTTTAATATATTAGCTTTTACAGGATCGCCTTTTTTTGACCCGCTCCCGTTCCGTTTCGGTTTGTTGCCTTTAGCCATAAGTGATTTCTGAATTGATCAAAGTTTAACTTTATCCTTGAATATTTCATAGCTTAACAGGATTTCAAGGCCGTGCATTACCTGATTGTCAGACTGAAGCCCTTCAACTGTCATAGGTCCGAGCCTGTAATCCATCTCCCTGCTCTTCTTTTTTTTCTGGATATCTTTTTTATCCTTGTCGGGTTTATTGTCCGAATCCGGCTGGATATCTTTTTCCTTTCCATCTTTCTTCTCCCCGGAGGTTGCTCCAAGATGGTTTCTTAAATCCTTTTCTTTTATCATGCCATCATCATCATATATGGTTTCATCGCCAGGCGTTTTGTGCCTTAAAACTATATCCGGTTCAATTCCTTTGGCCTGAATTGATCTACCGTTTGGAGTGTAATATCTTGCAATTGTCAGCTTGAGGGCATAGCCGTCCCGCAATGTTTCAACGCTCTGTACGGATCCTTTTCCGAAAGACGTAGTTCCCAGAATCAGAGCCCTTTTATGATCCTGAAGAGCCCCGGCTACTATTTCAGATGCACTTGCACTTCCGCTGTTTATCAGAATAACCATAGGGTAGGTGCGTTTAACTTTGTCAGGATGAGCAGTAAAGATTCTTGAATTTTTTTTGAGACGCCCCTCTATGGATAGAATCTTTCCTTTTTCAAGAAAGATGTCGGAAACCTTTATGGCCTGATTTAAAAGTCCTCCTCCGTTATCCCTGAGGTCGAGTATGAGTCCTTTCAGCGGACTTGATCCTGACTCCAGTTTTTCAAGAGCTTTGATAAAATCATCCGTAGTGTTGCCGGTAAAATTTGTAATCCATATATATCCATAGCCCGGCTTGATGACTAAAGATTTTACGCTTTCAACGGGGATTATATCTCTCGTTAGATTGAATTCAAGCGGTTCGGAAAAGCCTTCGCGTGCTATGGTAACAACAACGGATGTCCCTTTAGGCCCCCTCATTTTGCTGACAGCCTCACGCAGATCCTTCGGAACAACACCGTCTATTTTGATTATTCTATCTTTTGCTTTTATTCCGGCTTTAAATGCAGGAGTTCCTTCGATTGGCGATATTACTGTAACAAGACCGTTCTGCAATGTTATGTGGATACCAATCCCGGGAAATTCGCCTTCAGAATCAATTTGCAAATCTTCGTATGCTTCAGGAGGAAGAAGAGCCGAATGCGGGTCCAGGCTCTGTACCATGCCCTGTACGGCTTTTTGTATCAAATCTTTTGTATCAACAGGGTCAACATAATTGTTTTCTATTATATCAATTACATCACTGAAAACTTTAAGACCTTTGTATGTCTCTTCGCTGCTCGCCGAAAGATCCCGGTAATAACCTGTCCCCAAAGTCAAAAAAACAGCTGCAACTAAAACTATTATCCAAAGATTTATATGGCGATTTTTCTTTAATCTCATTTTATACCCCTTCTATCCCTTACTGATCCATTCCAGAGGATCAATGGGTTTCCCATGATGCCGTACTTCAAAATATAATCCCGGACCGGATAAAGATCCGGCATCTCCTGCTGTTGCTATTACTTCTTCAATTTCGACCATATCGCCCTTTGATTTAAAAGTTTCTTCCAGGTGAGCATAAACCGTATAATAATGTCTCCCATGGTCGATAATTATCATATTACCATAACCTTTAAGCCAACCGGAATAAATAATTTTCCCATTGCTGACCGCTCTTATCGGCTCCCCCCTGTCTGTTTGAATATCAATTCCGCTTTTAAAATTTTCAACATTATATTTTGGATCATTGTATGAGCCGAAACGTGATACAATTCTACCTCTTACAGGCAGGTTTAGCAACCCTTTTAATGATTCAAGACCCTTAAAGTGATCATCCACATGCTTATCTGCAGCGCCATATTCAAGGTTTAACGATTTAATTATATTGTCAAGCTTGCCTGCGGCCTCTTCTAGGGATTTAAAGGCAGCCAGCGCGATGGATTTTTTGCTGCGGACCTCATTTAACATTTGTGATCGCTTGTCCTGTTCAGAGGATATTTTTTCAATCTGGTTTTGCAGGTTTTTCTGGATTGATTGCTGCTTTGATATATGAACTTTCAGACTTTCCCGCATATTTTTTAATAGGTTCCTGCTCCTAAACAGTTTATCAATCTCATTTTTATCGTAATCCAATATCCTTTCAAGAGAAATTTTACGATTAAAAAACTCATACACAGATTCAGAAGATGCCAGAATGTTCATCCTCCCCAGCCAGTTAAGCTTATAAAGTGCTGTCAGGCGTTTTGAAACATAGTGTTCCGAAATTTCTATTTCGTTTGAGAGCCTCTTCGATTCGTTATTAATTGTTTCGATTTGCCTGTTTATATCTGAAAGCTCCTTTTTTATGAGAGATGCTTTCTTTCTCAGGTTATCTATTGCCAGATCCTGTTCGTTCAGGATGTTTAAAATCGACGATTCTTTTTTGGAAAAGATTACTATCTTTGTTTTGCTTTTTTTGATTTTGTCGTTGATAAGTTCAGCTTTTTTTTGCAGATCCCCGATATGGGAATTCTGTCCACAGTAACCCTCTATTCCCGTCAAAAAGAAAATCCAGGCAATTGCTATTATACTGTTTTTATAATGTGTTTTAGAGATAAAAAACAACCAAGCCATCCTATAAACATGCTCGAAATAAAGATTATTAACATAACACCGTATGAAAAAAATCTTATTTGAAAAGCACCTGATGTTATGCTCTGATCTATGTTTGATGTAACGGATACGAAAGCGATGAAAAGTACAATCAGGCCGATAATTCCGCCTAGAGCACCCAGAATAACACCTTCTATATAAAACGGAATTTTAACAAATCTGTCGGAGGCTCCGACAAGACGCATGATTTCTATTTCTTCGCGTCTTGAATAAAGAACAAGACGAACCGTGTTTGCTACTATAAATACCGAAGCTACTGAAAAAAGAATTCCGAGGACATATCCAGATAATTTGAACAAATTGATAATGTAAGAAAATCGTGCCAGCCATCTTTGCCCGTATTCCACTTCCTCGATCTGTGGAATTGATTGAATCTGGGATGCCAGATTTTCGATCTTTTCCCATGTCTGAGAGGATGCAATCATTCTGATTTCGAAAGCATTGGGGAGAGGATTTTCTTTAAGATTTTCAAGAAGGGAGGATTGCCTTTTCATCTGCTGCTTGAGGACATCGAAAGCTTCTTCTTTTGAAATAAACCTGACATCCTCCACACTGTACAATCCTGAAATTTTCTTCTGTATCTCGGGTATTTTTTCTGCAGGAACATCCTGATAAAGATAGGCCATTATTCTTACCCCTTTTTTCCAAAGGGTTAAGATGTTGCTTGCATTAATAAAAAACAAAATAAAAGAACATGTAATAATTACGGATAATGCTATTGTAATAACTGAAACGGCATTTACAAACCTGTTTTTCACGATATCGCGCAATGCGTGTCTGAAATAAAGAGGTATCATTTTATGGTCAAGCCGGTGAGGGCTGGATTCGCCCCTGTTTTAAATATACCGTTCTCCCGCCCAATTTTCTAATAAATTCTTTGTCGTGAGTCGCAACAATTATAGTTGAACCCCGGATATGAAATTCTTTCAAAAGACCTGTTACCTGGTCAGCTGATTCGGCATCAAGGCTTCCTGTCGGTTCATCCGCAAGAATCATTGTCGGATCGCCTGCAACGGCTCTTGCAATTGCGACGCGCTGCTGTTCCCCTCCTGATAAAGAGAGAGGGAAAGAGTTTTGTTTGTCTTCAATTTCAACGGCTCGCAGTACACTGCCGACCTTTTTTTGTATATACTGGCGCGGTTTGCCTGCTGCTTCCAGAACAAGAGCAACATTTTCAAAAACGGTTTTTGAATGTATTAACTTGAAATCCTGAAATATTATCCCGATTTTTCTTCTTAAAAAAGGAATGCGGTTTCGCGATATTCTTGACAGGTTTATTCCATCAACAAGAATCTGACCTTCGGATGCCGGCTCTCCAAGATAAAGCAGTTTTAAAAGAGTTGATTTTCCTGCGCCACTCGGGCCTGTAATAAATATGAATTCGTTTTTAAAAACTTCGAGGTTTATGTCAAAGAGAGCTGCTTTTGAGCCATATCGTCTGTAAACATGAAACATCCTGATGAGGGAGTTTACATTGTTGTCGTTCATTCAACACGTTCCATGCTCAATGCCCTTGAGAGGGATGCTTTCGAGATGTTAAAATCATAAAGCGCGTTAAAATAATTTGTCATCGTTCTTGAAAGTAATGTCTGCGCGTCAAGAACGTCTGTTGAAGTGGATATCTGTTCTTTATAGCGCTCCTGGCTGATTCTTAAATTTTCCTTTGCCTGTTCAATTGCTTTCTGAACAGTTATAATGTTGCTTTCAGCCTCTTTTGTTTTAAGGAAAGACTGCTTAACTTCGAGCCGTATTTTGTCTGTAATTTCATCCTTATCCAGCTTTGCCTGCTGAAGCTGACTTTTCTTCTCTTTCTCTCCATAACAGGTTTTTCCCCATTCCCAGAAATTCCATGAGGCTACAGCAGATATATTCCAGCTGTTGGGATCGGAAATTCCACTTCCTCCGTCAACGTACCAGTCTGTTCCGCGCTGATAGCGGGTTCCTGAGAGAGTTACAGTCGGATAGTAATCTTTTTTTGCAAGCGCCACTTCTTTTTCCGCCATTTCAATTTGAAGATCCGCCAATTTTATTTCAAGACGATTTTTTTCTGCAAGATCAATATAATAATCAAGCTCATTTGCAAGCGGTATAAAATCAAGGATATCCTCAAGATCAACAGTGGCATTGACGTGCCTTCTTAAAATATTATTAAAATCCGCTTTTGCAATTTCTAAGTTGTTCCGGGCGATAGTAAGATCCTGGCGGGAATTGGCCAGTTCGACCTGTGACTTAAGCAGATCATTAAACGGAGTCATTCCGACTTCATAAAAAGATTTTGCCACGTTTTCATGAGACAAAAGCAGGGTAACAGTATCTTCCAGCACGCTTTGAATTTTAATTGCCTTTAAAACAGAAAAATATGCCCTGCTGGCTTGATAAATAATATCAAGACGAACAACTTTTTCATTTAAGTCTGCAGCATCGAGTCCGAGGCCGGCTAGCTTATAGCTGTTTAATATGGAAAATCCCACAAAAAGAGGCTGTGTAACAGACGTAGCGAAAACATACTCGTCTTCCGGAGTTGTTATACCGAGCAGGCGGTTTGAAATTTCATCATAATTATGCCTGTACTGATAAGTTGCGTTAAATGTCGGGAAAAAATTTGCCCTTGATGCGTTTTTCCTTGCGGTTGCGGCATTGATTTTTTCTTTTGCCTTCAGCAGTCCAATATTATTTTTGATTGCCGTTTGGATTGTTTTTTCAAGAGAAAAAACCTCCGGGGTTTCACCTGCTTTTGAAGCAGGTGACAGAAGAAGAATTATTCCAACAATAAAAACAATTAGTTGTAGATTAGCTTTGGTCTTTTTATACACGGGCATTTAATCCTTTTTTTTTAGTTTTTACTAGTCCGTTAGTTTTGGTTGACCCTTTGAAAATTAATTGCTAATAAATAATTGAGCCTGAAGGAATGCTTTAAGAGTTTTCCTTGCTCAAAGCCTCTGCCGATTCCCATAAAAGCTTCTTCCTTTTCGGTGGGGGCTTTTATATCTTAAGAGCCTGTTAAAATCAATAGTTTGTTGTTATTTGTGTTAAAATAAGGACTAAAGGGGCCAAGGATTCAAGGATTCAAGGATTCAAGTGAAAAAATTGGGTTCCAGTATTCCAAGATTGAAGGGATCTGGAATTCGAAAGAAAAGCAATAGGAGCTCAGGATTATTATATGAAACAGGAACTTGTCGATTTGATTTGCCGTAAATCTTTTAAGTACAGCGAGGAACCGGTATTTAAACTTGTGTCGGGCAGGACGAGCAATTTCTATATTAACTGCAAACCGGTTACGCTCAGCCCGAGAGGCATGTTTCTTGCCGGACATCTTGTTTTTGATGAGATTAAGGATCTGAATGTTGCCGGCGTGGGTGGACTTACTTTTGGGGCAGATCCGATAGCGGTTGCAACTGCCTTTGCATCAGAGTTGAAAGGAAAACCTGTAAATGCCTTTTCCATCAGGAAAACAATGAAAAATCACGGTATTATAAGATGGATAGAAGGAGATTTAGCGAAGGGAGACAGGGTTGTAATAATAGATGATGTTGCAACAACCGGAGGTTCAACTATAAAGGCTGTTGAGAGGGCCCGTTCCGAGGGCATGGAGGTTGTTAAGGCCGTGATACTCGTCGACCGGCAGGAAGGCGGCGTTGAAAATATCAAGGAACATGTTGAGGATGTCGCCTCAATTGTTACAAGGGATGATTTGCTGAATCGCTGGAGAGTGATAAACAAACCCGGATAACTTCCGGATAGAAACTAAAAACATATATATGTCGCACAGGCATCATCCGATTCCCAGGCCGTAACACTTGATACTTTTACAGAAGGATCATCAATCTTTTCCTGTAATTCCTTCGCAATTTTCATCGCAATAATTTCAGAAGATGGATTGACTCCTTTAAACCACTCCAGTTCGTTAAGAAATTTGTGATCAAGGCTTGTCATTATTTCTGAAACGTATTTTTTAATCTGTCCGAAATCCATTATAACGCCAGCGGAATTTAACTTTTCACCCTTCACACAGACTTCTATCTTCCAGTTATGGCCATGCAGGTTTTCGCATTTTGCTGCTACCAGTTTAAGCTGATGCGCCGCTGAAAAATGATTTAATACTTTTAGTTCAAACATGCGTGATAATTCCTTTTTTCTAATTAGCAGAATTTACCTATCCGCTCTTAAGAATGTTTTTTAATTTATTGGATAATTTGTTTGTTTCCAGTTTGGCAAATTCCTGTAAGAGCGATTCCTGTTTTTTTGTGAGGTTTGTGGGGGTCTTTATAGCTATCTGAATAATCAGATCCCCACGACTGTTATGTCTTAAGTGGGGAATACCTTCACTCTGTAAACGTATCAGATCTCCATGTTGTGTTCCTTTTGGAATATCAATTGATTTTTTGCCGTTTAGAGTTGAAATTGCTATCTTGTCGCCAAGTGCGGCCTGAACAAATGATATCGGAATTCTGCAGTAAACATCATTTTCGTGTCGTTCAAAGAATTCATGAGGTTCAACCTTTATAAATACATACAGATCTCCACTGGAGGCTCCGTAGGCTCCTGCTTCTCCCTCTCCAGTGAGGCGTAACCGGGATCCGGAATCTACTCCTGCCGGAATTTTGACGGAGACTTTTTTATTGACAATAACTTTTCCGGCACCCCGGCAATTCTTGCAGGGATTAGGTATTGTTTGCCCTGCCCCTCTGCAGTAATGGCATGTGGTTCTTACTGTGAAGAAGCCCTGGTTTCTTGAGAGCTGTCCTGAACCACGGCAATGACGGCAGGTTTCAGGATGAGATCCCGGTTCGCAGCTGGTTCCGTTGCATATGGAACAAACCTCCTTTTTTTCAAGACTTATCTCTTTTTCTATGCCAAAGGCGGCTTCCATAAAGCTGAGAGTCAGGTCATAACGTAGATCCGCACCTCTTTGAGATCTGCTTTGAGAACGTCTGCCGTTTCCAAATCCAAAAAAATCTTCAAAGATATCGCTGAAGCTGGAGAATATGTCTTCAAATCCTCCAAATCCTGAAAAACCTGAACCTTCAAGACCCTGGTGCCCGTACTGATCATAAATAGCCCTTTTCTGCGGATCATGAAGAACCTCATATGCTTCCGCAGCTTCTTTGAATTTTTCTTCAGCCTCTTTATCTCCCGGATTTCTGTCGGGATGGTATTTTAAAGCAAGCTGGCGGTATACAGATTTTAGTTCTTCGGGCATCGCATTCCGGGCAACGCCCAGAATTTCATAGTAATCACGTTTGGTTGCCATTATATTCCCGGGTAAAATGAATGAATAAGCTTTGTTGTCAATTTTTAAAAATAATAATTTAAAGTAATGTCAAAAAGAATGTTGTCAACTCACAATCTTTTCATAAATACAGCCTTGTTATCTGTAATGATTATTCCCGTTATGTGTCAAAAAAAGAAATAAAATCATTCCAAGCACCATGATCCCTGACCCAAAATAGAAAGCTTCACGGAGCCTGAACATATCCATTATCAGGCCGGCAGCCACTGAACCAATCAGCATGCCTAAGCTGTGAGCCGTCGTTATTATTGCCATAACGGATCCCATGGCAGCGGTCTCTTTACCCTTATATACTGCAAGGGCCATGAGAGCAGGCATTGAAAAGCCTCCTCCTATGCCAAAAAGAATACTTGAAAATAAAAGATCATTGAAACTTTCAGCTTTTCCGAAAAATAACATGGAAAATACAATAACAAGGCCTCCGGCTGCTACAAGCATTCTCTTGTTGAATTTATCGGCAACAATTCCCATGGGAGTATGCAGAATTCCGCTTATTAAAACACCCAGCGTGACGAGAATACCTGTTGAAAAGCTCGAAAGGTGAAATTCAAGGCTTGATAAGACCGGCAGAAAAGACCAGATTATTCCGATAGCTGCCGTATAGACAAGCCTGAAAATAAAAAGGCCTCCCAAAACCCTGTCATTAATAAGATGTTTCCATGCGATCAGTTTCTTCGGGGATAAAACGGCTTTTTCAGTGCATGTTGGAGGAAGAAAAATCTGGCTTGTTAAAAATGCCATGAATGAAAGAACTCCCATGCAGATAAAAGCTGTATTAAGGCTGAAGCTATCTTTAATGAATCCGCCAATCATTGGGCCAAAGCTTAAACCAAAGAACATAGACATATTAAACATGCCCATAACCAGGCCTTCCCTTCCTTTCGGCGTTATATCCCCCACATAAGCCTGGCTCACAGGCATTATCATTGCTGAGGCAATGCCCTGGATAAAGCGTATTATTATAAGGGTATCAAGGCTTATTGAGAGAAGAAACGCTATAGACACAATAGTATAGGCAACCAGGCCGGCAGAAATAAGGGGTTTTCGCCCCTTAATATCTGACAGTCTGCCAAAATAAGGTAAAAAAAGAGTTCTGGATAGAGAAAAAGCTCCGAATATAAGCCCTATGTATAATCCGCTTGCACCCAGATCATGCGCATAAACAGGCAATAAAGGGACGACTATTCCAACGCCTGTCACGGCCGTAAATATTGAAAAAAAGAGGGCGCTAAAGATTTTTTTGTCCAGCTTCTGCATATTATTATCAAAAAAACCAAATTTTTCCTTTATGTTCCGGTAAAGATGTTCAAATGCAAATAAGAAACATATAATCAACCGATTATTTTCATCAAAACAGCGTATGTAAAGATGATCTTCAGGATCAAAAGAAGGGCAATATGAATTATAATCTTATGTCTATTGTAGGATACAATCCTTTCTGGGATCCCATAGGATAAGGCTGAATGATATTGTAAGCAATATTCTGGCCCTTTTGAGCGTGGCCTTTGAATTTTATGCCGTCAAAAAAGGCGCCGTTTGCTTCGAGAATATGTTCTATGCGGTCTTTGAAAGCCTTTACAAAAACGGAACCGTTTCCTTGAAACCGCATGTTTCCAATATTGACTTCCCCGTCGATTGCGGCAAGCTTTTCAAAGGGCAGACTGTGTTGTTCCAGATCCGCCTGACTGGTGATATAACCCCAGACTATATGTTCTGAAGGAATATTCAAAGGTTCCTTGAGATCAATTATCGTATGCGGCATTATTATGGATGCTTTCCCTATGTTAAGAATGCATTCCGGTTTCCCATGCAAAAATGAATTGAAACCAACAAATGTTTTTTCACCGAGGTTTGCGTTTATGATTTTTGCGCCGTGTGCCGTTACATTAAATCCGTCAAGCTTTGAATTTATTATATAACAGTTTTCCTGGGCATTTGAGCCTTTTCCGAGCAATGCGTTCTCAAGGTACGCCCTCTGGGCGACAAGTACATTTTCACTGACCCGGCTTTTTCCCTTCCATACTGAATAACGGTTTATGGAAGCTCCGAAAGGGACGCTCATTGGCGATTTGAGATGGACGACATCAAATACTTTTTGAAAATCCTGTTTCCGGTTTTCGACAAAATCCATGAAAATGCCGCGGGGTCCTTTTCCGGGCATAAACCAGATATATCTGTTTAAAACGCTTTCAGGAAAGCGGTAGCTGAAGTCGAAAAGATCAGCTTTTTTTATTAAAATGCTTCCTGGTTCAACCCACTGATGGATCATTTCCCCGACCTGTACATAAGCAAAACGTCCTATCACGCAATCATGAAGAGTGGTAAGATCAATTGTTGAAAAAGGGCCGAGAAAACACCCTTCTACGGGAGCGCCGTGAATGTTGGCATAAGGCGTCGAAGCTGTATTCCTTATGACGAATTCCTCCAGATTTTCAGGATCATGTGAATAACTGTGAACAAGGGTTTTAATGAGAAAACTGTCGCTTATTGAAATTCTTTCGTCATGATCAAGAGCTATGTCGGCCCCTTGAAAATGGTAAATATCTCCTTTTGTCTTTAACTCGTCGCCTCTTATATCACTTTTATACAGCACTGAATTGTCGACAGTGCATTTTCCGAGGAAATAACTTCCGGCAAGATTTGAATTGCTGAAATGAAAATAAAGAGGATGATGAGATGTAATACCGTAAAAAGCGTAAAATTTGACAAGTTTTTTTATCGGCACTATTTCACGGATATAGGGTTCCGCATCAAAAGACCCGTGCTCTCTAAGATTGATATTAACCCTGTAAATTATTCTCTCTATCAGTTTTTCAAGTTGTTTCATGGTAAACTCGCTTTTTTCAGGTTTGTCTTTACTATGGCTATTGTGCCAGAAGAACAGGCATTCCCATGATCGGCCATAAAATAAAAATTGCAAATCCAAGCACTACCAGAAGAATGATGCTCGCAGGAATGCCCGCCATGAAAAATTCTCCGCTTGTAAACTGTTTTGAATTGTAGGCAATCGCGTTCGGGGCCGCCCCCACAAGAAGAAGAAACGGCATTCCTGCCGTGACCAGCGCTACGAAAAGAATCACTTCCGGAGCTATATTGAGATACGGAGCGACTACAAGGGCTACTGGCAGAGATATGGCGATAGCAGCCACGTTCATTATAAAATTGGTCATGATAAGAACGAAAACAGCTATGCTCATCACGAAGATGAACCAGTGGGAATTCTTGAAAAAACCGAGCCAGTTTATTGCAAGCCACTCGGCGGCGCCAGTCTGCCAGAGGCAGAAACCTATGCTCATGGCTCCAGCAAAAAGAAGGATTATGTTCCAGGGCAGCTCTTCAAGATCATTAATGTCGAGGATGCCCGATATGAAAAAAAGAATTGTTGAAACAAGAATAACGGCTGATTTGTTGAAGGGTTTTAAGGCAGGGACAAAAGATTGCAGCGACATGAAGGCGATTGCGCAAAAAACCAGAACAGCGCCTATTATTTCATTCCTTTTGAGGGGACCCAGCTCTGAGTTGAGCTGTCTGGCTTTTTCTTTCAACCCGGGAATGACCTCTTTTTCAGGCTTGAAAAAAACCATCAGAAAACCCCAAAGGATAAATACCATAGCCCATCCTATCGGAGCAAGGTAGTAGCTCAGTTCGAAAAAAGATATATCATTCCCCGTGATTTCCTTATAAAATCCAAGCGCTACGATACCGCGTGCGGCGCCCAGAAGAGTTATAATGCTACCTGCGCCTGCCACAAAGGCCATGCCTATGAACAAACCCTTTCCGAATTTGGTCGGCTTAGTGTCATCGCTGTATAGCGAATATATTGCCAGAAGAAGCGGATACATGGTTGCCGCCACGGCAGTGTGAGCCATTATGTGAGTCAGCAATGCCGTTACTACAAAACATCCGAGATAAATCATCCCTGTTCTTTCGCCCACAATTATAAGCATTTTATATGCAAGACGTTTCGTGAGCCCTGTTTTGGTAAACACCATGCCTATTACCAGAGAAGCGAAAATAAAAAGAACCGAGGGATCCATGAAATCTTTGAAAGCGTCGGCTGCGGGACGTATGAAGAAGAGAGCCTGAAGCACTCCGATTGTAAGTCCGGTTATGCCTATCGGAAGAACTTCGAAAACCCACCATGTTCCTGCAAGAAGAAAAACGGCCAGAGCTCCCTTGGCTTCCTTGGTAAGTGGAAAATGTTTTCCGGTCGGATCAACGGCATCTACCCAGGGGGGAGAATAATAAACGATTAAAAAAAGGACAACACCGGTCATAAGAAATATGAACTGCTTCCAGTCAAATTTTGAGTCAAGAGAATTGATGCCAGTACCGTTATGCATGAAATTAAATCCTAACCGTTAGTGATATAATTTTTATAAACCGCATAATTTAATGCTTTCGGAAACCTTATCAAATAGATCCGTTAATCTTAATATTCCCGTAATTTCATTTTCTTTTTTTACAAAGAGAGACTGATGATTTCCCATAACGAGCATGTGTATTGCTTCATCAAGACTGCTGTTTTCAGAGATATATTCGCCATCGGCAGGGGTGACCATAAAAGTGTTGACTTTAAGTTTGACTGCTTTTTGGCATATGTCATTAAGCGGCTTGTCCCATAGCTGGTATTGATCAACAAGTGATTTCAAAAACTGGGTGGTGTAACCGAAACGGGATAGAGATCCCGAATCGATAATTTTCATATATTTAGGCTCCAGGGCGCGTAAAATATCAACCTGGCCTATTTTCCCGACAATTCTGTTTTCGCTATTAAAGACAAGCACGGTTTTATGTGAATACAGGGATTTCGCGTGTTTCACACGAGCTTCTCCAAGAGCTATAACAGCCTCAAACAGAGTGGCGTCTTCCGGAACGGTTGCATATTCAGATAAAGGGACCATTATTTCCTTAACCGGTATTGTTTTCACAAAAACCTCCCTTACCTGTTACCATCCACGTTTCTTTATTATTTTGTCTATTTCTGCATTTCGGATCCGTTCATCATGCTCTGCTTTTATATTGTAAGCTTTTGTTATTTTAACGACGAGATCTATCGTATCGGTTGGTTTCATGAGATAATCGTAGGCTCCGGCTTTCATTCCATCGATGGCCGTCTCAACCGTAGCATGACCGGTAAGCATTATTACATTTACAAGGGGTTTTATGCTCTTTATCTCCTTTAAGGTGTCGATTCCATTTTTTCCCGGCATAAGAACGTCCAGTACTACGACGTCAAAATCCTTTTCTTTAATTTTTGAAACAGCCTCATAGCCGTCGAAGGCAGTTTCAACATTAAAATCCCTTACTTCAAGACGCTCTGCCAGAGTTAGAATAAATTCTCTCTCATCGTCCACCAGCAAGACTTTTATTTTCATTTGTTACACTCCTTGATTAATACAGTCAGGCATTTTGTGTCCCCGCATTATGCGCGCTTATTATGTGCTTTACCAACTCATCTATCTGGACCGGTTTCTGAAGATAACCAAAAGCGCCCAGAGATAAAGCCTCTTTTCTGTCTTTTTCCGATCCGTGTCCGGTTAAGATGATAACCTGGACTTTCGGATATGCTTTTTTCACCCTGCGAAGAACTTCCATGCCGTCAATGCCCGGCATTTTAAGGTCGAGAATCATAACATCAGGAACCTGATCATTAACGATCTGCAAAGCCTGCTCACCTGTATAAGCTACCGATGAGTTGAAATCCCGCATCTGTATCCGCTCAGACAGAGTTGTTACAAACTCTTCTTCATCATCAACCAGCATGACCTTGATTTTATCCATTTTTAATCATTTCCTGTTGATGTAAGCAATAAACGGACAAAATCTATTTAAAAACAAGGAAAGAGTCAATACAAAACAAGATGCTTGGTTTCGAAAGGACTCGACACTTCTTAACTGGCGGATGGCAACGGATAAAATGGCCTTGTTCAATATCTCGATGCATCATTGAACCGAAACAGCGAGCGCATTCCCCGTCCGCTCTGCGACGGGGAGCTTCAATTCAAGGAACACTATTTTATTAAGCTGCCGGATAGTTCATTAATATTCTTGATATTTTTTAGGATGTTATGCTATTTACGACCAATCAACCGGTTTTATATTCAAAAAGTACATCGGAACAGATAATCTGAAAAGCTTGAAGTGTGATTAAAAATGAAAACTGCTAATGACAAAAAACCAGCCTGCCTAAACATCCTCATTGTGGACGACGAAGCCAACATCCGCAAGACACTCTCTTACTGTCTTGCGGCTGAGGGACATTCGGTGATCACGGTGAGCAATACCGCCGATGCCATCAGGGAAGCCGGGACGCGATCCTTTGACATGGCTTTTGTAGACCTCAGGATAGGTGAAGAAAATGGTCTGGATTTGATTCCCGTGCTGCTGTCACATTCCTCGTGGACAAAGATTGCCGTAATCACAGCTCATGCATCCATAGAGAGCGTCGTTGAAGCCATGCAGCACGGAGCTGTCGATTACATAGCAAAACCCTTCACTCCTGATCAGGTCAGGCTCCTGACTCGGCGAATAGGCCGGATTCGGGAACTTGAAACCGAGATTGCAGCGCTCAGGGAAAATATGCAGCGGCTTGGTCCGGAGGAGAGACTCCAGAGCCGGAACGCCGGCATGCAAAGGGTTATTGAGACCGCGCGAAAGGCCGCTCTTTCTGAGGCGATTGTATTGCTTAAAGGAGAAAGCGGTACCGGAAAATCGGTGTTTGCAAGGGCCATCCATCAATGGAGCGCAAGGGCGGCCAAACCTATGGCAGTGGTTGCGTGTCCTGCCGTTCCGACCGAACTTCTTGAGAGTGAGCTGTTCGGACATGTCAAGGGCGCGTTTACCGGGGCGGTTAGGGATTATCCCGGGCGCATCGCGGCTTGCAATGGCGGAACTTTTTTTCTTGATGAAATAGGGGACATGTCCCCATCTGTACAGGCCAAGCTCCTCCGCTTCATTCAGGACAAGGAATACGAACGTCTCGGGGATGCTACACCCAGGAAGGCGGATGTGCGCATAATAGCGGCAACTAACGCCGATTTAGATAAACGCTTAGCTGAGGGCAGTTTCCGGGAAGACCTGTTTTACCGGCTCAATGTGATCAGCCTGACTGTGCCCCCGCTTCGGCTGAGACCGGAAGATATTATGCCGCTTGCCATGGATTTTCTCGCCTATCTGGTCCGGGCAAACCATAAGTCTATCCTCGGTTTCACCGAAGAGGCCGAACAGATATTTATGAGTTACCAATGGCCTGGAAATGTCCGGGAGCTTCGCAACACAATTGAGCGTGCTGTGATCTTAGGCTGCGGCGAGCGGATCGGAAAGAACGACCTTCCCGACAATATCTTTCCATCTGCCGGCGCTCCGGCTATTGGTGATCCGGTGCCTTTAGCCGCCATTGAAGAGCTGCATATCAGAAAGGTGATGGCCAGCGCTTGCTCCCTTCAGGATGCGGCTAATGTTCTGGGTATTGATCAGGCGACACTTTGGCGCAGGAGGAAAACTTTCGGTATCTGACACCGTTTTTTATCACCGCCAACCTTGCATTATGCAAGACCAAACCCGCCCAAATCTTTCAAATTTCAAGGCTGCTCTTTTCTTTTATCAATATAATATATTGAAATTACATATCTTATATAGTGGCATGGTTGTTGCTAAATACATTGGTATTTGCAGTGACCGAATGGAGGACTGTGCCTCATGACGTTGAAAAAGAAAATACTGGTTGGATATGGTGTCGCATTTGCCCTCATGGGTATGGTGGTTGCGTGGGCCGTTATGAATCTGGTATCCCTTGGCAAGGCAACCGACGCAATACTGAGCGAAAACTACCGAAGCATCCTTGCCGCCGAAAACATGGTCGACGCACTGGAAAGACAGGACAGTGGCATTCTGCTCATCTTCCTTGGTGATGCCGAAAATGGGATCAGCCAGTTCCAGGAAAGCGAGGCAGTATTTCTTGAGTGGCTGGCCCGAGCCAAAGACAACATCACTATTGAAGGTGAGGCGGAACTCGTCCGGTCAATAGACGCAGATTACCAGAGGTACCGGCGGCAGTTTTTAGCGCTGACAGATTTACGTGATACGACAAGGCCTTATCTGCAGAATTTTCGGGGCATTTATCATGATTCAGTTTATCCTCTCTTTGCCATAGTGCGCAAAGCATGCGTTCAACTCCGTCATCTCAACGAGGAAACCATGTATGCGGCCAGCGTTCAGGCCGGCCGTGTTGCCAAACGCGCAATCTGGTCCACTGTACTGGTGGCGGCGTCGGCATTGATTGTAGCGTTAAGTTTCAGCCTGTTCCTCGCAGAAAGGATTGTCAGACCTCTCCGGCAGTTCACAGATGCATCCCGGAAGATCTCATCAGGCGACTATACCGTGCAGGTGCCTGTGGAAACCGTTGATGAACTGGGATGCCTTGCCGGAGAATTCAACCGAATGGCCGCCCAGCTTAGTCGTTACAATGAAATAAATATCGAGCAGATCATCTCGGAGAAGAACAAGGCCGAAGCAATCCTCTCCAGCATCGAGGACGGTTTGGTGGTTTTCGATACAAACCTCAGGGTTACCGGCGTCAATCCTGCAGCGCGCCGGATACTTGACCTTGAGTTTGCTGAAATAGCCATATTGCGATGCGAGGAGATTCTGCCGGTCGGGCATATTTGCGATCTGATCCGGAAAACCGTCGAAACGGGGCGGGAACCGGACGTTTCCGATGAACAACGGATTGTTACCCTTCTGAAGAAAGAGAGACCCCAACACTATTTATTTTCAGCTACGGTCATTCACGGAAGAGATCGAAACCTGTCCGGAATTGTCATGCTGCTAAGAGACGTTACACGCCTGAAGGAAGTAGAACGCCTGAAGAGTGATTTCGTTATGGCGGCATCTCACGAGCTTCGCACGCCGCTGACCAGCCTTGGAATGAGTATCGATCTGCTTTTGGAACACGCCGTGCAGGGACTTGCCGAGAAAGACCGGGATCTTCTGCAGGCTGCCCATGAAGAGGTGCATCGAATGAAAGCTCTCGTAAATGATTTGCTTGACCTGTCCAAGATCGAAGCGGGAAGAATCGAACTAGAGTTTGAGAGTGTTCCGGTTCAAATCCTTTTTGACCGGGTGCAGGCGATATTTAAAAACCAAATGGAGATGAAACATGTCAGCCTTAAATCGGAGTCAACCGAAGACCTTCCGAAGATTCGCGCTGACGCCAACAAGATCACCTGGGTGCTGACCAACCTTATTTCCAATTCGCTTCGTTATGTAAGTGATGGCGGTAACATCCAACTCATTGCAAAAAAGATCAGCCCTCATGTGCATCTGTCTGTGTGCGACGATGGACCCGGCATACCCCTGGAATATCAGTCAAAAATATTTCAAAAGTTTGTTCAAGTAAAGGGGCAGGAGACCGGCGGCACGGGTTTAGGCCTTGCAATCTGCAAAGAGATCGTACGCGCTCACGGGGGGACGATCTGGGCAGAATCGTCACCCGGTAAGGGCAGCATCTTTACTTTCACACTGCCGGTGGCGCAATAGGAGGAACTTATGGAAAAGAAACTGATTCTTGTTGTGGATGACGAAAAGAACATCCGCCTTACCATGTCCCAATCCCTTGAACCGCTTGGGATAACGGTTCGGACGGCAGTCAACGGTGAAGAGGCCCTTCAAATGATTCGTGGTAACCGGGAGTTTAAGTACGTACTGGTATTCCTGGATTTGAAAATGCCGGGAATGGACGGGATGGATGTACTATGCCGGATAAGGGAAGAGTGGCCCAAAATACGCGTAATCATTATTACTGCCCACGGAAACATCGATTCCGCCGTAGAAGCCATGAAGCTCGGCGCGGTTGATTTCATCCAGAAACCTTTTAGTCCCGGGGAAATCCGTGATATGGCAAATCTGGTATTGGAACGTGAATCATTGGATGAAGAGAACGCGGTCGACTACCTTACATTGATAGAGATTACCAAGCGACATATCACGAACAGGAACTTTGCTGATGCCCAGGAAACGGCGAAAAAATCCATAGCTGCCGACCCTCGCCGGCCCGAGGCCTATAATCTGCTTGGAGCGCTGCTTGAAATCAAACACAATGAGCTTGATGCACAAAAACTTTATCGCGCGGCGCTGGATATGGATCCGACTTTCAAACCGGCTCAGGCAAACCTGGAGCGGACGACGACCTGGGAAAAATTCGGTAAGATCGATCTTGGACCAGATAAAAAAGAAACCGCGGCCAAAGATGAGGACGGCAAAGGAGATCAGGATGAAAAATAACCTTTACATCGTGATTATCGGCTGCGGACGTCTGGGATCGCATCTGGCCAACCAATTGAGTCACGTGGGTCATTCGGTGGTCGTGATCGACGCGGATGAGGCTGCTTTCAACAAGCTGTCTCCCGATTTCAGCGGCTTCCGGGTGGAAGGTGACGCAACGCATATGGCAGTAATGAAAGAGGCTAAATTGAAAAGAGCCGACGTCTTCTTTGCCACGACACACGAGGATAATGTCAACCTGATGGTGGCTCAGGTCGCTCAAAAGGTGTTCAACGTTCCGCATGTCCTGGCAAGAGTTTTCGATTCGAGAAGGGAAAATGTTTATAACGATCTCGGCATTGAAACCATATGTCCGACGTCGGTGGCCGCAGAGATGTTCCTTCTCGCTGTTGCGAGCGGTCGCGCAGTGATGGGAGATGCACAGTCATGAAAGTACTCATTGTCGGAAGCGGCAAGACGCTCTATTTCCTTTGCAGGAACTTCACCGCAAAGGGATATGAGGTCGTCATCATCAACCGGAACCGAGAAGAATGTGTTCAATTGGCCAGGCAGCTTTCCGCCATGGTGGTTTTCGGCGACGGAAGCGATCCCGGGATTCTCAAGGAAGCAGGCGCAATGGCAGCAGATGTTGTGCTTGCCATCACCCCGAACGACCAGGACAATCTGATCATATGTCAACTCTCCTCACTCCAGTTCGGTGTACCAAGGGCAGTGGCGCTGGCAAACGACCCGGATAACGCAGAGATGTTCGAAAAGCTGGGAGTCTCAGCCTTTTCGACAACTCATATCGTCAGCAGCCTAATTGAACAGCGGGCATCCCTTGAACAGATTACAAATCTTCTGTCGGTTGGGGAAGGCAGGGTAAACATTACAGAGATAATCATCAAAGCCGATTCTCCGGTCGCGGGAAAGCTCCTGAAGGATATAGATCTCCCCAAAAATGCCCTGGTTGCAGTCGTGATCCGAAACGATCAGCCCATCGTTCCCCGTGGTGGAAATCAATTGCTGAGCGGCGACCGGGTCGTGCTGATCACCATGCCGGAGAACCATGGTCTTGTATTGAAAATGTTTACAGGTGAAAGAAAATAAGGATGAAAGCCTTGCGGGAAAAAGAATATCTCACAAGACGGTATGATGCGATGCTTTCATCTGTAGGAATGATCCTTATCCTTTCAGGTTTTTTGATGCTTACTCCGTTTCTGGTTCTCTTTGCTTATCCCGGTGAGGCAGTACATGCCCTGGCGTATGGAGTTCCCGCTAGTTGCTTAGGTCTCACTGGGGTTTTAATGCGGAGGATATTTCGTCCTGTCTGTAAAATTACCCTTTCAGTTCAGGAGGGCGGTGTGATTGTTCTCATCAGCTGGATGGTGGTTATTCTTTTTTCAGCATGGCCATTCATGGCGGCACTAAAACTTCCGTTCTCCCTGGCCGTTTTTGAATCAGTGAGCGGGTGGACTACGACCGGGCTTTCCATTGTGGACGTTGCCGCCGCCGGTCCAATGATTCTGCTATGGCGCAGTGTTACCCAACTGGCCGGAGGAGCGGGCCTGGCCATTATCATGATGTCTGCCATAGTCGGACCCACAGGAGTGAGTATTTCAAGCGCTGAAGGGCGGAGCGACCAACTGGCTCCGCATGTGAGGCAATCGGCACGATTGGTGCTTATCATTTATTCCTGTTACGCTGTTGTCGGAACTCTGGCTTACTGGATGGCAGGCATGTCTGTCTTCGACGCCGTGAATCATTCTTTTACCGCCGTTTCTACGGGCGGATTTTCAACGCGCGTGGAGAGCATCGGCTATTGGAATTCTCCGGCCATTGAGGCGGTGACGGTGCCGCTCATGCTGCTCGGTAATTTGAGCTTCGTTACCGCCTGGTTTTTATGGCGCGGGAAACTCAGGCTCATTGTCAGAAACGGTGAGATGCGCCTTCTATCCGTGCTGATTCCCATATCCGTGGCAGCCATCTTCATCTTCACCTGCCGGGCACTTTATCCGCAGATTGGCAAATCGATTCGAGTAGCCGTTTTCGAAACAATAACGGCTATTACCACCACAGGATTTTCAACCGTTAGTTATGGGAACTGGAACGCTTTAGGAGTGCTCATGATTATTATACTAATGCTCATCGGCGGCGGGACTTGTTCGACGGCCGGTGGCATCAAACAGTTTCGCGTATATCTTGTCTGGAAATTGATAATCTGGGAGATCAGGCGAGCTTTAATACCCCGGACTGCGGTTATGGAACGTCCGATATGGGAGGGCAATCGACGCATCTTTGTTGATGATGCAAAGGTTCGTCTGGTAGCTGTTTTTATCTTCCTGTACCTGGGGATATATGGAATTGGAACCATGATTCTGTGCGTTTGCGGCTTTAGTCTTTCGGACTCTCTTTTTGAATTTGCTTCTGCGATAGGAACTGTTGGCCTCTCGGTGGGGGTGACTTCCGCCAAAATGCCGGACATTGCACTGTGGGCGGAGACATTCGCCATGTTTCTCGGGAGGTTGGAATTTTTCGTGGTGGTCATCAGTTTGATCAAGCTCGGGAGGGATGTCCGGCGGGCAATCGTGTGAACGCCAAAACGGGAAGATGAACCGAATGTTATAAAAAAGTCTCTTTGAGGTTATAGAGACTTTTTTATTTGACTTGATTAGGCATTCTATGTATTGAAAACCGACTGTGTACTCAGTCGGTTTTTGCAATAAGGGAGGCGGGATTGTCAAAAAAAGAGGTGATTTTAAAAGCGGCTGCAAGGCTGTTTTCGGAAAAAGGTTTTAAATACACATCAATGGCCGAGCTTTCCAGAATTACCGGGGCGGCTGAAGGCACTATTTTTTATCATTTTAAAAACAAAGAGGAATTGCTTTTATCGATACTGGAAAGAATTAGGGAGATAGTTTCAACAGAAATAAAGAATCATTTCAGACCCGACAGATATTCAACCGGCATGGAAATGATAGACGGTGTCATCTCTTTTTATCTTGGTCTTCCGGGAAAGATGGAGGCCTGGTTTTTTGTTCTGCACAGGCATTATACATATGATCTGGCGGCAGTGAATCCGGTCTGCAAAGGGCATGTTGACGCTATTTTCAATTCTTTTTTGGACCTTTTTGAAAGCGCTATTATAGAAGGACAGAAAGACGGCACGATTGCCGATCTGCCCGCTCGGAAAACAGCCTGTATCATATTTGCCGCTGTTGACGGTCTTATCCGGTTCAATAATTACAATCTTTACAATACAAATCTGCTTTACAAGGAACTGATCGCATCCTGCAGAAGGGTGCTGAATAAATAACATAACGAAATAGGTGCCGAATATGCTGACCCGAATTTTCCCTTTTCTTGCCTGGTTTAAAAAATACAGTCTTGAGGCGTTCAGGATTGATGCTGTCGCCGGATTGACCGTGGCCCTTGTCCTTATTCCCCAGTCCATGGCTTATGCCCAGCTGGCAGGTCTGCCTCCGTATTACGGGCTTTATGCCTCTTTCATTCCTCCCATGATTGCCGCGCTCTTCGGCTCGAGCCGACAGCTTGCAACAGGTCCTGTCGCAGTCGTATCTCTTATGACATCAGCCTCTCTTGAGCCGCTTGCGACCGCCGGAAGCGAAGGATTTATAGCATATGCGATCCTGATGGCTCTAATGGTCGGAGTCTTTCAGTTTGCGCTCGGAATCTTAAGGCTCGGCCTTGTTGTAAATTTTCTTTCCCATCCTGTTGTAAACGGTTTCACAAATGCCGCCGCGATCATAATAGCCACTTCCCAGCTCTCAAAAATGTTCGGCGTCAGTGTCGATAATGCGCCGCATCACTATGAGACGATCATAAAGGTGGTAAAAGCCGCCGTGCATTACACTCACTGGCCCACATTCTTCATGGGAGCGTTTGCCTTTGCGATTATGTACGGGTTGAAGCGCATAGCGCCTAAGATTCCGAATGTACTTGTTGCTGTTGCAGTCACGACTCTCATATCCTGGGGAATCGGGTTTGACCATAATGCCAAAACGGATATTTCCGCCATAGAATATCCCGAGGCGCAGGAGCTTGTAGCAAAATTCAATGCAGCCGTCGTCGCAACAGCGCCTCTTGCTGAAAAGCGAACACAGGCGGTTGCCGTTCTTGATGAGATGAAAAAAAACGGAGATCCCATAGCAGCACTTGACGCCGAGCGGGATGTAAACGTAATCGCCACCCAAATCGAAGTTTTAAGAGTTGAGACACGTATTTACAGGGAAAAGATAAGAGATCTTCTGTTTGAAGGTGTTAAAGACCAGGAAGGCAAAATGAAGTTTTATCCGGTAAAGCAGATTCCTGATGGGCTTAAAACAGACGGCCGCATATGGCGGATAAAAGTAGGCAACAATCCTATTAAAACCGAAGCACTGACAATGATCGGAGGAGGTGAAGTTGTCGGCGCCATTCCGAAAGGGCTTCCAAAATTCTCAATGCCGAAAATCGATATTAAAGTTATTCTTAAAATTCTGCCTTTTGCTGCGATAATCTCTCTTCTCGGTTTCATGGAAGCGATATCCATAGCAAAGGCAATGGCGGCCAAAACAGGGCAGCGGCTTGATCCGAATCAGGAGTTGATAGGACAAGGGCTCGCAAACATTCTGGGATCTTTTTCAAACGGCTATCCTGTTTCAGGATCATTTTCAAGATCTGCTGTCAACCTTCAGGCGGGAGCGGTTACAGGATTGTCCAGTGTTTTTACCAGTACCGCGGTTGTAATAACGCTCATGTTCTTTACGCCGCTTCTTTATTTTCTGCCTCAGTCCGTTCTTGCAGCGGTCATAATGATGGCTGTGATCGGACTCATAAATGTGGCAGGTTTTATGCACGCCTGGAGGGCAAAGTGGTATGACGGAGCCATTTCAATTTTATCCTTCATATTCACGCTTGTGTTTGCTCCCCACCTCGATAAAGGTATCATGATAGGCGTAGTTTTGTCGCTCGGCGTGTTTCTTTACAACAGCATGAGGCCGAAAGTAGCCTCATTATCGCGCCATGAAGATGAAGCACTCCGCGATTCAGAGGCTTTCGGTCTTAAACAGTGTGAGTTCATAGACATGGTTCGCTTTGACGGTCCGCTCTTTTTTGCAAACGCAAGTTACCTGGAAGATAAAATTACCGAGCGACTTATAACAAAAAAGAACCTTAAACATATTGTGATAGTGTGCAACGGTATCAATGATATTGACGCGTCTGGTGAAGAGACTCTATCTCTGGTTGTGGACAGGACAAGAAGCGGCGGGGTCGATATTTCATTTAGTGGCGTGAATGAAACGGTGATGAATGTTTTTAAAAACACGCATCTGCTTGAGAAAATCGGTCCGGACCACATATATCCAACGATGGAAAAGGCAGTATGTTCGGTTTACGACCAGACACACACCGACAACAGGGAAGACACGTGTCCGCTTCAGACGGTCTGCCGTCTTGCCTGATAATAGATTAAAAAAGGAGGTTTTTCATGTCTGTAATTACTATTTTCAGCGGCACCTTCTGCAAAGACGAACCTGTTATTAAAAACGTGCTTTCGTCAACAGGATATGCGCTTGTAACAGATAACGAAATCGTTGCCGAAGCAAGCAGGCTATCAGGGATGCCGGCAAATAAAATATTGAAAGCTTTCTCGGCCAAGGAATCTGTTTTCAATAACTTTACGCACGAAAAGGAGGTTTCAATCGCCTGGCTTAAACTCGCCATAGCAGAAAAGCTTTCAGGTGACAAACTTCTTATTTCAGGTTTTACGGGAAAGCTCATTCCTAAAAGCGTCAGCCATGTTTTAAGGGTATGCATTATTGCCGATATGAAGTTCAGGTCATCCAATGCCGCTGCCGAGCAGAATATCTCAGAAAAAGAGGCTGTTAAACTTATTCATAAACAGGATGAAGACAGGATAGCATGGATAAGCAATCTGTTTAAAAAAAATGATCCGTGGGATTCCTCTCTGTACGATCTCGTCATACCGATGGACAAGATGGATATGGAAAAGGCTGTTTCTCTTATAGTGGATAATGTCGGAAAGGAGGTTGTAAAACCAACAAACCGTTCCCGAAAAGCGGTTGATGATTTTCTAATTGCCTCAAAAGTGGAAATGCACCTTGCCCGGGAAGGGCATAATGTCGGCATTTCGGCAAAAGACGGCGCTATTACAATAACCATAAACAAGCATGTTCTTCTGCTTAGCAAACTTGAAGATGAGCTCAAATCTATCGCCCTCAAAGTACCCGGAGTCAAGACAGTTGAAACTAAAGTGGGAGAGGGATACTATCAGACGGATATATACAGAAAATATGATTTCAAGATGCCGTCCAAAGTGCTGCTTGTTGATGATGAACGTGAATTTGTACAGACTCTTTCAGAGCGTCTTATCATGCGAGACATGGGTTCGGCTGTGGCATATGACGGAGAATCGGCGCTTAATCTGGTTTCGGAAGACGAACCGGAAGTCATGATTCTTGATCTTAAAATGCCCGGTATTAACGGCATCGAAGTTCTAAGGCGGGTCAAACAGAGCAACCCTGATATCGAGGTGATAATTCTTACCGGTCACGGAACAGAGGCTGACAAGGACTTGTGCATGAAGCTGGGTGCATTTGCATACCTCCAAAAGCCTGTCGATATTGAAGTCTTGAGCGATACATTAAAAAAAGCCAATGATAAAATAAGGATAAAGAAAACTGCCAAATAGATAGTAAAAGCATAATGCATTGTGATATTATGCCCGGGAGCTCTCATTGAGAGCTTTGCATAACATATTATTAAAAGGTCTGTCAGGGTAATGAGTTTTGGCATATCGCAAGAAATTTTTATGATGACATAGCAACGCCCCCAGATATCCGACAGGTATCATGCAAGCGGATACTGTATAAGGCATCGTGACTATTCATCCTTTGGGGCTGTAGACATCCTAATGGATGCGGATATGCCGCCGTTGGCAAAGACTGGATTGTATTCTTGCGAATGCCAAAACCCATTACCCCGCAGACCTATATTCGAGAAATTCAAAGCTCTCTAATTATTAATAAAGCTGCGCTGGATAATTTATGGCTATTCTCGATAAGCTGAAACCTAAATTCTGGGACTACCAGGATGTTGCGGCAGGTCCTTACAAACACCTCTTTAATTTCAGGCGCATCTGGAAACTTGCGGTTGTGCTGGTCACTCTGGTAGCCCTGATACCTCTTATATCCATTACACTGATTGATTATGGAGTAACGCAGCATTCGGTGGAGTCCGAAATTCTTCTGCGTACAACTCGCCTTGTTTCAAACACATGGCGCACAATTTCGTTTTTTCTTGCCCAGAGAAGATCCGCCCTTGATTTTGTTGTAAGGGATAACAGCTACAGTTCATTGTGTGATCCGAAAAGGCTTTCCGTGATTCTGGAAAATTTAAAGCAGGGGTTCGGAGGTTTTGTCGACCTTGGTGTTATCGATTCAACAGGGAAGCAGAAAACCTATGTGGGCCCCTATAATCTTGAAGGCATAGACTACAGAGATCAGGAGTGGTTTAAAGTTGTTGCTGACAAAGGTGTAAATGTGAGCGATGTTTTCATGGGATTTCGGAGGACCCCCCATATTGTCATCGCGGTCAGACACGACCTTTCAAATGGTTCCTTTTATGTTCTCCGGGCGACCATTGATACAGACAGATTCAATGAACTTCTTGCCGATCTTGAAGTGAGCGGTCAGGGCGACTCTTTTCTGATAAATAAAGAGGGTATTCTTCAGACACCTTCGAGGGATTACGGTAATGTATTGGACAGAATACCCCTTCCCCTTCCTGAAATTTCAACCAAAACCAATGTTTATGAGTGCAACTGTCCTGGCAATAAACAACTTGTAATAGGATATGTTTACATTCATGACTCCCCCTTTATTCTTATGATCGTTAAGCAAAAGAAAGAGCTGATGAAACCGTGGCAGAAGACCCGTTTACAGCTCATCGGATTTCTTATTTCAAGCATAATAATTATAGTTGTTGTTGTTTTAAGCGTTGCAACATACCTTGTGAACAGAATACACATTGCAGACCAGAGGCGTATCATGACGTTGCATGAGGTTGAATATTCGAATAAAATGGCTTCCATAGGACGGCTTGCCGCCGGCGTGGCTCATGAGATAAATAACCCTCTTGCGATTATTAATGAAAAGGTAGGCCTTATAAAGGATATGTTCACAATAAAGGAGGAATTTAAAGAAAATCCGAAACTTCTTGCGCTTGTCGATTCGGCTCTATCTTCGGTTGGCCGTTGCGGCGCTATTACAAAGCGCCTGCTCAATTTCGCAAGGCATTTAGATGTCAAAGTCCAGACGATAAATCTTGAAGAGGTGATAAGGGATGTCCTCGGATTCCTTTCCAAGGAGGCGGAATACAGGAGCATAACGGTTTCTGTGAATGTTCCCGCAGATATTCCTAAGTTTGACAGCGATAGAGGAAAGCTGCAGCAAATTTTTCTCAATATCATAAATAATGCTTTTTCCGCTGTAAATGATGGCGGAAAACTTGATATTACGGCAAAGCGCGAAGGAGCGAACCTGATTTCCGTTACTTTTACAGATGACGGATACGGGATTCCCGAAGCTGATCTGCAAAGGATTTTCGAGCCGTTTTTTTCGACCAAAACAAAACATGGCGGAACCGGCCTCGGTCTCTCAATAACATATGGTCTTATTGAGGAACTGGGTGGGAGCATAGGAGTGCAAAGCGAGGTCGGCAAAGGGTCAAGTTTCATTGTCGCCATACCTCTGAAGATGGAGAAGAAGGAGAAAAAAACAGATGAAGGTATTGCTGGTAGATGATGAGAGAGAGCTTGTATCAACTCTCGCAGAAAGGCTTTGTTTAAGAGATATTGAGGCTGACTGGGTTACAACAGGGGAAGAGGCAATAAAAAGTGTCGAATTAAAACACTATGATGTGGCAGTACTGGACATCAAAATGCCGAGAATAGGTGGTATTGAAGTCAAGAAAAAACTGAAGGAGATAGATCAGAATTTACAATATATTTTCATGACAGGCCATGGGTCAGAAGAAGATTTTATGACTGCTTCAAGCGAAACAGGCGTTGAATATTACCTGGTAAAACCGGTTAACATCGATGAACTTATACGTAAAATGAAAGATATTCTTATTAAGTAAGAAGAAGGTGCAGTCTTTGACATCAATGACGGATCCAAATGGTGAAAATGCCCTCAAGTTTTTTGGAAAGATGACGGCATCTGTTTCACACGAATTAAAAAATGTGCTTGCTATTATAAATGAGAATGCCGGACTCTTAGAAGATCTTTGTGCAATGGCCGAAAGGGGAAAACCTGTTGACCCTGTACGCATAAAAACCTTGGCAGGAAAGATGATCAATCAGGTTAAGAGAGGGGACGAGATTATAAGAAGGCTTAACAGTTTTGCTCACAGCGCCGATGAATCGGTTTGTGATACTGATTTGTTTGAAGCAATAAAGCTTGTTTCAGCTCTTTCCGGAAGACTTGCAATGATGCGTGAGATAACCGTTGAACTGAATGATTCTCCTGTACCTGTCGTTATTAACACAAATCCTTTTTTGCTGGAAACGCTGGTCTGGTTCTCTCTTGAATATGCAATGGATGCCGCCGGAGATGGAAAAAGTGTCGGTGTTTCTGTAAAAAGGCTTCAGAATAATGCAACTATAAGATTCTCCGGATTAAAAGGACTCGCCGGGATTCTATCGGAGAAGTTTCCGGGAAAAAGGGAAAAAGCTCTTCTTTCATCCCTTAACGCAACTGCATCCGTTGATCCGGCTGCGGAAGAGATTGTTATCTTCTTTTCACTTTAAATCTCTTTCCTGATTTTTGCGAGTGTCGATTCGACCAGATCTTTTATCTCTTTCAGCCTTTGTTCGGTCATGGCTTCGAACCTCAGCACAAGAGCAGGCTGGGTGTTGGATGCCCGGACAAGCCCCCATCCGTCTTCAAAGAGCACTCTCACTCCATCGATATCTATTACTCCGTAGCTTTTTCTGAAAAACTCCGTGACTTTTTTAACCAGGGCGAATTTCTTGTCGTCCGGGCATTCAACCCTTATCTCAGGTGTTGAATATGTTTTCGGAACATCGGATAAAAGTTCTGAAATTTTCTTACCCGTATTTGCGATTATTTCAAGGAGTCGGCAGGATGCATAGATTGCATCATCAAACCCGAAATAGCGGTCGGCAAAGAACATGTGACCGCTCATCTCTCCCGCAAGTTCGGCCTTTTCTTCTTTCATTTTTTTCTTTATGAGAGAATGGCCTGTTTTCCACATGATTGCGCGTCCGCCATGTTTTTCGATATCGTCGTACATTGTCTTTGAGCATTTAACTTCGGATATAAAAGTTGCGCCAGGCTTTCTTGACAGTATTTCTCTTGAAAAAATAATCATGAGCTGATCACCGAAAACAATATTGCCCCTTTCGTCGATAACACCGATTCGGTCTCCGTCTCCGTCGTAACCGATACCGAGATCGAGATCCTTTTCCCTTACAAGCGCTATAAGATCTTTCATGTTCTTTAAAACCGTCGGGTCAGCTTCATGATTGGGGAAATTGCCATCCATGTCGCAGTAAAGATCATGAACCCCGCATCCGAGACTCTTTAAAACCGGAACAGCGATTACACCGGCTGTTCCGTTTCCTGCGTCAATTCCGACTTTAAGATGCCTTGATATGGATATGTTTTTCTTCAGAAATTCCTTATAAGGCGTAATTACATCGGCAAAGGAGCGGGATCCCTTTCCCGATAAAAAAGCTTTTTTGTTAATTATTCCGAATATTTCGAGGAGTTCCTTGCCGTGCAGCGAATCGGAGCCGATACAGACTTTAAAACCGTTATATTGAGGCGGATTGTGGCTTGCCGTGACCATGACCGCCCCTTGTTGAGAAAGATGCTGTATTGAAAAATAAAGGACCGGGGTGGGGCAGATTCCGATATCAATCACATCACAACCTGTTGACAACAGCCCTTCAATAACCCTTTCCGAATAGCTGTCCGAAGTCAAACGGCAGTCACGTCCAACAGTCAGCTTCGATTTGCCGCGCTCAAGAAGATAGGTGCCGATGCCTTTGCCAATCAATATTACATCTTCTTCTGTGAGATCCTTACCGGTTATTCCCCTTATATCATATTCTCTGAAAATTCCAGGATTCATGGTTCTCCCTCCTTTAATATAGCCCGATTAATACACTGATTATTCCTATGATTAAACAGTATGGTGAAAAATAATGGAGTCGTCCTTTCTTTACAATATAAAAAAGAAATCTCAAGGCGAAATATCCGGTCACACATGCTGCAAAAGCACCGGCCAGGGATGTTTTTACGGGTAACGGCATGTTTCCTGAGATATCTTTAAAGCTTAGTAACGATGCTCCGAGTATAGCCGGTATTGAAAGAAGAAATGAATATCTCGCCGCTGTTTCATGATTTAATCCAAGGAACAAACCTGTCGCTATGGTTGTACCGGACCTGGATAACCCGGGCATTATTGCAAGTCCCTGCGATATTCCTATGATGAAAGAGTCTCTGATAGAAAACAGAGCGTCCCTCTTTTGGGGGCTACTCACAAAGCGTGTTAAAAATAAAATTATGCCGGTCAATATAAGCATTGAGCCCGCAATTAATACGGATGAAAAGAGTTGATCCGCAATTTTGTGAAAAAAAAGACCGATTATGGCTGTCGGGATTGATCCTGTAATAATCAATAATGCAATTCTTAAGTCGGGGTCTTCATTTGCACCGGACAATGAGCCTTTTTTAAAGAGTATTTTGCAGTAACAGAAAACCGAGATAATGATAGAACAAATATCCTTCCGGAAAAAGATGAAAACGGCAACAAGAGTGCCTATATGGACACTTATATCAAAAAATAACTCCGCCTCTTTCAGTCCGAAAAGATGTTGAAAAAGGACAAGGTGCCCCGAGCTGCTGACAGGAAGAAACTCGGTAAGGCCCTGTATGATTCCCAGGATTATCGCCTGAAAAATATTCATGTCATCCCTTCAATACGGCCATTGGTCTTAGCTTTGCCACCATTTTTGAAATGCCTGCTCCGTGAACAACTCCGACTACCTGTGAAACATCCTTGTAGGCTTCCGGCATCTCTTCACCAAGAGTTGACCTGCCTGTCCATCTCACAAGCACCCCCTGTTCTTCCAGTTCACGCTGAATAGATCTTCCCCTGCTCTTTTTTAAAGCCGCTGTCCTGCTTAAGACACGCCCTGCTCCATGACATGTTGATCCGAAGGTCTCCTCCATCGCCTTTTCCGTTCCGGCGAGGATATATGAAGCTCTTCCCATATCTCCGGGAACAAGTATCGGCTGACCGACAGGCCTGTATTTTTGACAGATGGATTCATGTCCGGGGGGAAAGGCTCTTGTGGCTCCCTTTCTGTGAACGCAGACTGTGCGTTTTGTCCCATCAACCATGTGTATTTCTTTTTTCGCTATATTATGGCAGACATCATAAACAAGGTTCATGCCAAGATTCCTTGGCCCTGTTCCAATAACTTTTTGAAACACTTCCCGTGCTCTGTGCATGAGGATCTGCCTGTTTGCCCAGGCGTAATTGGCTGCACAGGCCATCGCATTAAAGTAGCGAACACCGGCTTCGGACTGTATCATTGAACAGGCAAGCTGCCTGTCCGGAAGCTCAAACCCCAGTTTCTTACTGTTTTTTGTCATATATGCCAGGAAATCATCACATACCTGGTATCCCAATCCCCTTGATCCGGAATGGAGAATGAGAGTTGCCTGGCCTTCAAAAAGACCAAAAATCCGGGCTGTATCAGGATCGTATATTTTTTCAACCATGCCTATTTCAACAAAATGATTGCCTGATCCAAGAGTTCCGAGCTGCCTTAAACCCCTTTCAAGCGCCTTGTCGCTTAACGTGTCAGGGTCGGCATTCTGCATGCATCCGAAATCCTCTGTATGTTCAATGTCCGATTCCTGTCCCATTCCCTGCTTCAATGCCCATCTGCTTCCTTCTTTAAGCACTTTTTTTTCTTCTGAATACGTGAGTTTTATTGACCCCGTCGATCCCACGCCGGAAGGAATGTTTCTGTGCAGAGAATTAATAAGATCTTCCAATTTTTCTTTAATATCTTTTGCGGTAAGGAGTGTTGTTGCAAGACGAACCCCGCAGTTTATGTCATATCCTACTCCGCCCGGAGATATAATTCCTATTTCCCAGTCGAATGCCGCGACACCTCCTATAGGGAATCCGTATCCCCAGTGGATATCGGGCATAGCAAGAGAGGCTTTTATGATTCCGGGAAGAGTTGCAACATTTGCAACCTGTTTTACAGCCTCTTCCTGCTTTATGCTTTCAAGCATTTCCCTGTCGGCATATATTATCCCCGGGACACGCATGGCGCCAGTTTTAGGGACTTCCCACCGGTAATCGTCAATTTTTTTCAAATCCATATCTATTACCCTGAACTCACAAATTCTTTGTGCTTACACATCAAATATTATTCTTGCTTCCCATTCCGAATTTTTTCGTTCAACCTTAACCTGATGATATGTTACAGCTTTCAATTCTGTTTTTATCAAATGACGACCGGAATCGAAATGGTCGAATTTTATATTCGCCGACAATGCGTATTCTGACAGTGATATTATGTTTATTGTCTTAACAAGCAACCCCTTTCCTGTCCAGAGATATAAAAGTTCTCTTAACCAGTTTACCATGAGATCAGGCCAGTCTTCTCCGGTGATATTTATTGTTGTTTCAGACAAAGCATTTAAGCCGCTTGTTTCTGTTATGACATCAAACATTGCATAACCTGCATTTTCGAAAAGCTCCCTGAGGCAGGAACCGTAAACTTCTATTCCCAGATCTGCTGTATGGTCTATAAGCTTGTAATTCATATCGAATAATTACGGCTTCGTAGTACGAGATTCAGATGGCAAAGTAAAAAGCTCATTATGCAAGGCGCGCGAGTCTTGAGGAATGAAGCGTACATTCTCGTACGCTGCAATGATTCACCCTGTTGAATCGGCCCTGCCGTCCCGCTCTGCGGGCTTCAACAGGGCGGGGATGAAGCGCAACACAGCAGAATGACTTTTTACAAAGCCGTCATAGTGCCGGTTTTTTTTGTGCTGTACCCTCCCAATGCTTCAACGCGTTTTTTAAAATCGGCCGTCTTTATCGTTTCAAGAAGAATTTGTATGTTTTCGGTTTCGAAATATATATCAGGAATAACAAGATCGTATTGTTCTGTTACAACAGGAATAAAATCAAGGTGAAGGGCATTAGCGGCGGCAAATATTCCAAGTCCGACATCGGATGAGCCGCTCAAAACAGAAACAGCGACCGACATATGGGTGAATTCTTCATTGTCATATCCTTTTATATGTTTTGGATCTATTTTGAGCTGGTTTAACCTATAATCAAGAAGTATTCTTGTTCCAGATCCGCCCTGCCTGTTTATAAAAGTGATATCTTCACGGGCAAGATCCTCGACTCCTTTTATATTTTTCGGATTTCCTTTTGCAACAATGAGTCCCTGATCCCTGAATACGAGGTTGACGAGTTTTATATTCACACCTGATAGATATTTTTTTAAATATGATACGTTGTACGAACCGTCCTCTGTGTCGAGAAGATGTGAGCCGGCAAGATGACACACCCCGTTTTTGATTGCCATGAGACCGCCCATACTTCCTACATGACTTGAAGAGAGAGTCAGATTGTTATGTCCCGCCTTTATTCTGTCTGCAAGAAGATCGAGTGTATTGTCATGGCTTCCGACAACAACGATCGTGTTGTTCACTGAAGAAAGCGGGCGCAGAAGCTCTGCAAGAACAGGCTCCTGTGCATTTATTCCTTCAATATGATTGGGTATGCGGATAATGCCGTCAGCTTCAGTAATCGTTGTGATGCATCCCGCGCCTCTCGGAAGGGTGGTTGCTATTATCTTGTTGCCGACTTTTCCGAGCTTTACCCGCAGGAATTCTTCCACTCCCAGTTTGGAAGTAATCTTCTTTGCAGGCATAACTTCCGCTTTTGGTCTTTCTTTTTCAGGCTGCCCCAGCATTTTGCATATTACCGGATGGACAAACTGTTCAAAAGCAACAATGGCCGATACAGGGTATCCGGGAATTCCAAAAACAGGTTTATTGCTGACAGCGCCAATCACAACCGGTTTTCCGGGCATTATGGTAACTCCGTGAACAAGCACTTCTCCGGTTTCAAAAATAACGCTTTTCGCGTAATCTTCGGATCCGGCCGATGATCCGCCGATTATAAGCACGATATCGTATTTACCCTTTACGGCTTTTAAGAGAGCGTCTTTTATTTCTCCCGCGTCATCTTTTATCTTATCATGCCTTTCATAAAAACCACCTGAAGATTCGGTTAATTTTCCCAGGACAAAAGAATTTGTTTCAAGCACCTGCCCCGGCTTGAGTTCGTCGATATCCGAATCGGCCCAGTCAACAAGTTCCGATCCGGTCGGAATTATCAATACCCGTGGTTTGTTTCTAACGGAAACAGAGAAAATACCGCCTGAAAGAAGTGCGCCCACACAGTAAGGAGTTATAATATGATTCTGAGGGAACAAAAGCTCGGTCGCAACGATATCTTCCCCCATTTTTCTTACATGCTGCCAGGGCACGGCAGGAGCTTCTATCTCTATATTGTTTTCATCAAGAATGTTTACGTGTTCAATCATTATGACCGCATTTGTTTCTTTGGGAAGTACATGTCCCGTGTTGAGAAAAAAAGCGTCCTTGTTTACGACAAGCTGTTTCGGGCGTGTCTCGCTAGCTCCGAAAGTATTTTCAGCTTTTACGGCTATGCCGTCCATCGCAGCAGAATGAAAATTGGGAGATGAAAGCCTTGCGCTGACAGGTTCGGCTGTTACCCGGCCGACAGCATCCGGAACCGGAACTATTTCGCCCGGAAGGCTCGTAATATGAGAAAACCTTGTAAAAAGAATTTCTCTGGCTTCTTCAAGGGTCTTCATTTTCAAATAGACATTGCGTGCGCTCATTACAAACTCCTCATTTATATTTGCAGTTACAGCGGAAAGACCCTTATCTCGGCCCCCTTTTCAAGACCCTCCACGTTTTTGCCTATCTCGATCAAGCCGTCCGCTTTGATCATTGTATTTATAAGCCCGGATTTACCCAGAATGGGCTCTGCCCATAGAACTCCTTCTTTTTCAGTTAACCTGACCCTGATATAGTCCGTTCTTCCCTGGGCCGAAGAGATATTTCTTGACAGGCGTGCGAAAAAGGCAACCCTGTTTTTATGTTCCGGTGAAAATCCGCTTATCTTTTCGATAAAAGGTCTCACTACCGCGGCGAAAACTATCATAGCGGAGACCACGTGCCCCGGAAGTCCCCATACGGGCTTTTTGACCGATCTTGCCAGAATGGTTGGTTTTCCGGGGCTTATTGAGATTCCATGAATAATTATTTCGGAATCGGGAAGAGCAGAGAGGACTTCAATCGTAAAATCGCGGGTTCCTACAGAGCTTCCCCCCGAAATCAGAACCATGTCGGACTTTAAAAGAGCTTCTCTGCAGCACGCCAGAAGATTTTTATAATCATCTTTTACGATTCCGAAAACCAAAGGGATGCCACCTGCCTCAGTTACCTGGCCTGAAAGACTGAAGGTGTTTATATCCCTTATCTGTCCCGGATGCGGCTTTTCGGAAACAGGAATCACCTCGTCTCCTGTTGAAATTATGGCGATAACAGGTTTCCTAAAGACTTTCACTTTTTCTTTTCCGAAAGCGGCAAGAAGGCCTGTTTCCTGCGGCCGTATTTTTTGACCGGCATGCAGAACAACGCTGCCTTCGGTAAAATCCTCTCCCTTTTCAATTATGTTCTGTCCGGGTGCGGCGCTTTTGTAAGCCTCGATTGTTTTTTCATCGAGAGCTTCCGTGTGCTCAATCATAACAACACTGTCCGCTCCTTTCGGGAGCATGCCGCCTGTCGATATCCTGGCAGCTTCACCTTGTTCAACTGAAAAGAAAGGAGCTTCACCCATTGCTATCGAGCCAACAACATTAAGATACGCCGGGTTTTCTTCGGATGCGCCGAATGTTGAAGAGGCGCGTACGGTGTATCCGTCCATAGTTGAGCGGGAAAAACCGGGAAGGTCAATGTCTGATATAATATCTTCGGCAAGTATTCTTCCAGGTGTCTCCTGCAGAGAAATCTTCTCTGTTTCAACAGTTTGAAACAAGTATACATATTCAAGAACTTTTTCCAGATCTGTAACTTTAAAAAAATCCTTCATCTTCATTCCCGACTTTAAAAGATTTATACCGTCTCACTCAACGACATATACTTATATTTATGACTATAAAAAGTCAAAACAATAGGATCAGATCAATCCTTCGCTTGCATTAAAAATGCAAAGGTGTATAATTCCCTAAATTAAATCAAGCTTTTCAATTATTTTCTACAACATAACGAGGAAAAAATGACAGATGAACAAGAGCTTCCCGAATTGGAAGTTCCGCAGCGTGCTGAAAAACCAAACTTCCTGACAAGCGTCAGTTTTGAAGAATTCAATCTGCCTTCCGAGATACTGATGGGAATAAAGGATGCAGGTTTTACTTTTTGCACACCAATACAGGCCAGTGTATTACCGTTATCGCTTACAGGAAAAGATGTTGCCGGCCAGGCACAGACAGGCACAGGAAAAACCGCGGCCTTTCTGATTACTGTAATTTCCCGCATTCTGGAGTTTAAAGACAGGGTGGCAGGTTTCCCTTCGGCAATTATTGTCGCTCCGACAAGAGAACTAGCCCAGCAAATTGATGAAGAGGCCAATATTCTTTGCCGCCACACCGGGTTAACCCATGTACAGGTAGTTGGTGGGATAGATTATCAGAAACAGGCAGATATACTTCGCAAAGGAGTTGATATAGTTATATGCACTCCTGGAAGAATCATCGATTATTTTAAGCAGGGGATTTTCAAAACATCAGAAATAAAGATAGTTGTGATCGATGAAGCCGACCGCCTTCTTGACCTCGGTTTTTCCAAAGATATGCGTTATATCCTGCAGAAGCTGCCTCATTATCAGAAAAGGCAATCCATGCTTTTTTCGGCAACTCTTTCATATAGTGTCCTTGAATTGACATATGAATACATGAATCTGCCGGAATTCATTTCTGTTGCGCCTGAAGAAGTGGTTGTTGATGGGATAAACCAGAGCCTGTTTCATGTAGGCAAAGATTCCAAGTTTTCCCTTTTGCTTGGTCTGCTTAAAAGAGAAAACTGGTCCAGATCTCTTATTTTTGTAAATACAAGATCTGGAGTTGAATGGGTGACAGAAAAGCTGAAAATAAACGGGTATCCTGCTGAGGGAATAACAGGAGACCTGCCTCAACGCCAGCGTTTCAACCTGATGGAGCGTTTTAAAAATGGCAGCATAAAGATTCTGGTTGCAACAGATGTTGCCTCCAGGGGAATTCATGTTGAAGATATAACTCATGTAATTAATTATGATCTGCCTCAGGACGCAGAGAACTATATTCACAGAATCGGGCGTACCGCCAGAGCAGGCAAGGACGGAATTGCCATTTCTTTAGCTTGCGAGGATTTTGTATTATACTTAGAGAGCATAGAAGCTAAACTTGGCCATAAAATTCCTGTAGTCTGGCCTGAAGATGACTGGTTTGTTGAAGATACAAGCAAACCGGTATTTACCGGAAGAAGGCATGGAAAAGATTCAAAAGATAGATTTATCCGGGGGCGGGAGAAACAAAAAAGCTTTCCGGCAAGAACTCCCGCAAGAGAGCCTGTAAAAGCGCTTAAGGAAAAACCCAAAAAGGATCATTTTCCCGGCAGTTTTTTTGGTTTTGCCCCTGAAGGACAAATAGAAGAAGAAGTTGAAGTTGAATCCGCTTCGGAAATTGAAGAAATTGCAGAATCGGCCATGGAGCCAAAAAACGATATGGTACCGGCTGAAGCACAGGGAGAAAAACCGAAGCCGAAAAAAAAGCGCCGGTTTAGAAGAAAAAGCCGGAAAAAACCGGAAGGAGCGGCAGCAGTCAAAGAAGCCTGAAGAATAGCTGCTATGGGAGTATGCCCCCTTTCTCCCTAATAAATGAGAAAAGAACCACAAATTATATTTGCAGAGAACCACAATGGGCTATGTGTTTAACAATAAGGATACAAAAGAATACGACCAGTGGTTTGAAAAACCGGATAACAGGCTTTTCTCAATTCTCGAAAAAAAACTTATGATAGAAATGCTTCAGCCTGCCCGGAGGGAAACAGTTCTTGATATAGGCTGCGGAACGGGTGAAAGCCTTATTCCGTTTATAGACATGGGGCTTTCCGCAACAGGAATTGATCCTTCACAGGACATGCTCGATTCCGCTTTCAATAAGCTGGGAAACAGGGTTGAGCTTCGCCGGGGTTTTGCCGAAGACCTTCCCTTTGAAGATAATTCTTTCAATTATGCCTCTTTTTTCACCTCCCTCGAGTTTGTCAATAACCCTAATAAAGCTATAGAAGAAGCCTGCCGAGTGGCAAAAGACAAGATATTCATAGGATTTCTCAACAGCCTGTCGATCAATTTCATAAGAATGCGGGCAAAAGGGTTTTTTTCAGAATCGGTCTACAGACACGCGAGATTTTTCAATGTCTGGGAAATCAAAAAAGTTATAAGAGATCTGATAGGAGATGTCCCTGTATCGTGGGAAACGGTAAACAGATTTTCTTTTCCCGCACAGATAATTGCAGATAAGCTTGATCAAACTAACATAGCAAAAAAATATCCGTTCGGATCCTTTGCCGGCATGGTTGTCACCCTCGTTCCGAGGTTCAGAACAACGCCTCTTCCAATCACCTATCCGAAACAGACCAGCAGTGCCGTAGCGGGGTAAACCGTCATAGGGAGGAATTAATATTGGAAGCTCTTCTTTATGAAAACCTTAAGGATAAAAAAGTCAGATGTAACCTTTGCAAACACCGATGTATTATAGAAAACGGCAAACGGGGGATATGCGGTGTGCGTGAAAATCTCGAGGGTATTCTTAATACCCTTGTCTACGGAAAACTTATAGCAAGGCACATAGACCCCATAGAGAAAAAACCCCTTTTTCACTTTCTCCCCGGAAGTCTATCCTATTCGATTGCAACTGCCGGGTGCAATTTCAAATGCCTTTTCTGCCAGAACGCGGATATTTCCCAGATGCCGTCAGATTACAAGGGCTTGATAATAGGGGATGGTTTTACACCCGAAGAAGTTGTTTCTGCGGCGATAAAAGGAAAATGCAAGAGCATCTCCTATACCTATACCGAGCCTACGGTCTTCTTTGAATTTGCAAGGGATACGGCACGGCTTGCCCGTGAAAAAGGTTTGAAAAATATTTTTGTAACAAATGGCTATATGTCGAAAGAAGCTCTTGGCATGATGCAGCCCTATCTTGATGCGGCAAATGTGGATTTGAAAGCATACAGCAAAGATTTTTATATAAAAATGTGCGGGGCCAAGCTTGAAAATGTCAAAGAAACAATAGTGGACATGAAGTCTTCCGGCATTTTTGTGGAAGTCACAACCCTGATTATTCCGCGTCTGAATGATAATATGAAAGAGCTTGAAGAACTAGCCATGTTTATTGCCGATTCGCTTGGCCCGGAAACTCCATGGCATATAAGCAGATTCCATCCCACATATAAACTTGAAGACCGCCCGTCAACGCCCCTTGAAACACTTGTTTCGGCAAGGGATATAGGTATTAAATGCGGTTTGAAATATGTTTATACGGGAAATGTGCCGGGAGAAGCGGGAGAAAGCACTTTCTGTTACAACTGCGGCAAAATGCTTATCGAAAGAATCGGGTTTTATGTGAAAAAAAATGCGGTTATTAAAGGCATCTGCCCGAATTGCGGAGCTCATATAGATGGGGTGTGGTAAATGCGACGATGGAACGGCTGGGGTGATCTTTCGGTTGATGTCAAACTTCCCGCAAAGGGGCTAGAAATTCTGAAAGGGCTTATCGGGGAAGGTGCTCCTTCAGGAGACAGCCCACTTGAAAAGATCCTGAAACGCGTACCCGCTTCAAAAATGCCTTCACATGACCTTGTGTCTGTAAATCACGAAATAAGACTCCATCATGCACACGGCCAGAGCATGCCCGACTGGATAGATCTCAGATGCGGCACGATGAATAAATTTCCGGACGGGGTTGCTTTCCCGTCAACAACGGAAGAACTTGATGATCTTATGGAATTTGCCGGAAAGTGCGGGATCGTGGTTGTTCCATACGGCGGAGGGACAAGTGTTGCCGGGCATCTTAAAATACCGGATACCGTGCGGCCCGTCCTTAGCCTTTCTTTAAGAAGGCTTAACAGGTTGACGGAGATTGATCCGGAAAGCCTGCTTGCAACCTTTGAAGCCGGTGTGCTCGGTCCTGAACTTGAGGCAAGACTGCGGGTCAAAGGATTTACACTCGGTCATTTTCCGCAGTCATTCGAGTACTCTTCCCTCGGAGGCTGGATCATGACACGTTCAAGCGGCCAGCAGTCCCTTCATTACGGTAAAATTGAGAACCTTTTTGCAGGCGGTGAGCTGCATACTCCAATAGGAATCATGAATCTGCCCCCTTTCCCGGCATCGGCAGCCGGGCCTGATCTGCGCCATCTAGTTCTCGGTGCTGAAGGAAGGTTAGGTGTTCTGGCAAAGGCCATTGTGAGGATATCTCACCTGCCGGAGCGGGATGATGTTTACGGGTATTTCTTCCCTTCATGGAAATCGGGTGTTGAAGCTGCAAGAGAGCTTGCGATAAGCCGACTGCCCCTTTCAATGATAAGGTTAAGCAATCCGGTTGAGACATTTACAAGCCTTGCATTGGCCGGGCATGAAAAACAGATCGGCCTGCTTGCGAGTTATCTTAATCTGCGCGGTGCAAGGGAGAAAGAGGCGTGCATGTGCCTGATTGGTTTTATAGGAAGCAACCGCCTTGTTGCGGCAGTTAAAAAAGAGGTAAAAGATGTCCTGAAGGGCTTCAGAGCCGTTTACGTGGGAAAAGTAATGGGTGAATCCTGGAAGAAAAACAGATTCCGGATGCCATACCTTAGAAACAGTCTCTGGGAATCCGGTTATGCTGTAGATACGTTTGAAACTGCCCTCACATGGGAAAAGGTTCTGCCTGCCGTAAAATCGATTGAAGAAAGGATAAGATACGCGCTTGCGGAGTATAATGAAAAAGTTCATGTCTTCACCCATCTTTCTCATCTTTATCCAACCGGCTCCAGCATTTACACTACATTTGTTTTTCGTATTCCAAAGACAATCGAAGAGATATTAAGAAGGTGGCAGATTCTAAAGAAAACAGCAAGCCTTGCCGTTGTTGAGGCTGGAGGAACAATAAGCCATCATCATGGAGTTGGTTTTGATCATAAAGAGTACATGAGCGCCGAAAAAGGCCCTGTCGGGATGAGCATTTTACAGAACACCTTTAACCATGTTGATCCGGAAAAACGCATGAATCCGGGCAAATTGATATAAGGCGAGAGGCGAAAACCGAATATCGTATATCGTACATCGTACATCGAATATCGAATATCGAAAAAAACTATAGACCAGAGACCAGAAACCAATTTTATGAACATATCCGATTTGCAGGAAAAGTGGGATCTTGTTGTTATAGGCGGAGGAATTACCGGAGCCGGTATTCTGCTAAACGCTTCCCGGATGGGATTGCAGGCTCTTCTTGTTGAACGAAATGACTTTGCTTCCGGAACCTCGAGCCGTTCTTCAAAGCTTGTTCACGGTGGATTGCGTTATCTCAAGGAAGGTCGCCTTTATCTGACTTATATCTCCGTTAAAGAGCGTGAGAGGCTTATAAGAGAGGCTCCTGGCTTGGTTGAGCCTCTTGGTTTCATGACGCCAGTTTACAGTAACCGCAGGCCGGGCAGGCTTTCTTTAGAAGTTGGCCTGAGGATTTATGATAATATGTCCCGTCACAGGGATCACATGTTCTACGGGCAAAATGAATTTTCAATGCGCGTTCCCGGTGTAAAACATGAAAATCTTCTGGGTGGATTTCATTTCCGGGATGCGCAGGTCGATGATGCCAGGCTTGTGCTCCGTGTAATAAATGAAGCTCTCTTATCGGGCGGATATGCGGTAAACTACGCTGGTGTGATTGAAATAAACCGAGACACGCGGGGAGATGTGGCCGGAGTTGTCTTAAAGGAGAGTGAAACGGGTGAAACAAAACAGGTATTAACCCGAGCGGTAATAAATGCGACAGGATCATGGGCTGAAAAACTCCATCCATCTCCCGACCAGAACCTGCATCTGAGACCGTTGCGGGGGAGCCATCTTGTTTTTCCGGCATGGATATTTCCTTTTCCCGAGGCTGTAACTTTTTTTCACCCAAAGGACAGAAGGCCAATATTTATCATCCCGTGGGAAGGCGCGGTGATATACGGTACGACGGATGTTGACCATAAACAGGACCTTTCCATCGAGCCGGTCATAAGCAAAGAAGAGATTTCATACCTGATGGACGGCCTTGAAGTTTTTTTCCCTTCTCTTGAAATTTCTTTAAAAGACGCTTTATCGTCCTATGCAGGAATAAGGCCGGTGTTAAGCAGAAAGCACCTTGCTCCTTCAAAGGAATCCAGGGAGCATGTTGTTTGGATAAACAAGGGTCTTGTAACGATTACCGGCGGAAAGCTGACTACGTTCAGGAAGCTCGCATCAGATTCCCTGAAAGCGGCCATGCCTTTTCTGCCACCCTCGCAACCGGTTAAAAACGAAGACTTTTTCAAATCAGTTCCGGAAAATTATACTGATGAGAAGATTTCTCCTCTTCTCTTGAGGCGTCTTATAGGACGATACGGCGAAGGCGCAAAAGAGATTATCAATGAATCCACACCGGAAGATCTGTCTTATATTCCCGGTACAAATACCGTCTGGGCTGAAATAAAATATACGGCAAAACATGAAGCCGTAAGGCATCTCGATGACCTGCTTTTAAGAAGGGTTCGCATAGGTCTGATTGCTCCGGAGGGAGGAAAAGAGCATATCGGAAGGATAAGAAAACTTTGCGTTCCCGTATTGCCGTGGGATGAAGCCAAATGGGACGCCGAGATAAACAAATATCTTGAAAAGTGGCGCCGGGCGCACTCCGTTACTTTTTAACCTCCTTAGTAAACAGCTGTATCATCAATCCTATATCTCCGGTTACCGTATATTTCTGTTCCATAAACATCTCCTGACCGTCGGCCTTACGAGTCATAATGTCCATCCATAATTCAAAAGGTGTATTTACTGTTATATCAGGATGTTTACCATATCCTTTTTCGGCTCTTACAGCACCGTTTTCGATTATAAAGAAGCATGAGCCCTCCAATTGACCTGAAAAATCGAACTGCAGGACAACCTTTCGGTCTCCCGCCGCGCCTGAATTGATTCCGACAGGAAAAAGCGCCATGAAACTTTCGATCGAGTCGGGACACGGAATCATGTGTTTCTTTTCAAACTCTTTCGGAGTCACTTTTTCAGCAATGCATGTTTTCCAGAAAAGGTTTCCCATCATGGAATAGAATTCGAAAGCCGCCAGAGGCTGTTTTATTCTTGCCATTGTCCCGGGCAGGACTTTCCCCGATTCAACCAGCTCTTTTCCTGCCTGCCTTGTCGCGTCAAATATATCGGCGGCTTTTTTCTTAAAAAAAGGATGGGTTAATGTTTCAGCGCCGCTTCTGTAAATTTCGGCCGCAAGAGTTTCATCCTTATGGAGCGTCCTGTTCAGATAGTATGAGAGCGGATCAAACTCGGATTCATCGGGAAGACCGCAGACAGAGAGCCATACGGCCACAGGCAGCCTGTTTCTCAAAGGATGGAATGTCTTTCCGTCTTCACCTTTTTCAAAAAAGGGCAGTGCTGCCGGAAGCGTCCGTTCCCTGAACTCGGCCATTGCCGAGTTCATTGTGTGAAAATAGATCGGAGTTGCATAAACGACCATGTCGGATTCAAACCATTTTTTGAAAAGCTCCTTTGTCATGTCGTCTTTCTGAATACATCGGCCGGGGGTTTTCGTCCAGCAGGAGAAACAACCTATGCAGTTTTTTATTTTTTTCTCGCGCAGGTTCACGAAATCGACTTCTGCTCCTGCCTCGCGCATACCTTTTACAAGATGATTGAGCATCAGCTCGGTTTTGCTCTGACCGCCGGTACGGGGGCTGGAATTAATGGCAAGTATTTTCATAATATTCTCCGTTTACCTGTTGATTGATCCGCCAGGATGTTTTCATAAACAAACACCAAGTCACCCAACGTAATAATCTCCGGCGCGAAGATCGAGCGTCCGATGAATTAGAGGTTAGATGACTTTATTTCCTTTCTGCTAATAATACCAATTCTTTGAAGTCGCTCTCTCGAAGAATCCTTATTGGGCAACCCTCTGCTATTAGCTTCTCGGCTTTTCTGTGTTTTGAGCTTTTATCGTGACCCATAAGCTTCTTAACGTCTTGATCTCCTACGACAAGAATTGTGGTCTTCTTATTAACCCCGCCAACAACCGTGCAACCGATATTTGCAGCCATGTCAGTGGCCACCCTTCGTGATATTTGAAGGGTTCC
>JAWOHP010000026.1:0-11853 GCA_046485065.1 Desulfobacterales bacterium
AGGTGTAGATAACATTGTGCGGAAGCGGAGGGTATTTCCAGGTTCCGGGTTTGGGAAGAATATACTGAGAATCAACTGTCTGCCAGTAAAGATCCGGTTTTAATTCCCTTAACTTCCCGTCTTCAGGCGGCTTTGCCGGGTTAGTAAAACAATATGTCACCTGGAAAATGCAGATATTATCCTTCCTGTCCCTTGCCACAACATAATGTTTCTTGAATGTAAGGGGTGACATATTATTTAAAGCCGCTGTCTGTATTATTTCATCCTCGGTAAGCTTCATCAATATCGCCTTTGAAACGCCCCGCTCCGAAATTCTCATAAGCGACCTTGATCCGCTGCTCCCGGCATAAACAGTCGTAATGCAGGGAATCCTTTTCATATACTGCGCGGCAACTATTGCTGCGGTTCTCCTGCCGCCTGCCATTACAGGCAATCCGTAATATTCAAAATATTTCTTCTGAATATCTTCGGCATACTTGTCCCCCTTTTCATAAATATCCTTTGAAATATAACGGAGACTGCGCGCAAGATCTTCTGCCGCTTCCGCTATAGGCCAGTCTACCCGGACATGAAAATGGGTCAGAGCATATCTGTCATTTATTCTGCTTGCCGGATCCCTCTGGATAAGAAGGGAATAATCAACAGGGAGCAATATCCGCATAAAATTAAAATACCGGGCTGAATCAAGGAATTTCTGGGTTCTGTCAAATCTGTCGGCAAGGGTAAGTACCTTTGAACTTATAATATTGGCTTTCGTTGTTTTATTAATATCAAAAAACCTTATGTATTTCTTATGATCTGCAGAGATAATATCTTCAACGAAAATGACAAGAAAAGTGTTATGGGATTCATATTCAATATCAGATATACGCGCGCGGGGCTTGAGCTCGCGTCTTTCAACAAACGGGTAGGCTTTGTTCCTGCTTAAAAAGTTATTATAGGAATCAACCAGCGCATACTGAAGCATGAAATTGTCAAGCTCATCTCTTAAGAGTTCATAATAAGAGCGTCTAAGCCTGTTTGCCTGACTAAGTGATTCTCTTACAGTCCAGAATGCCAATTTTCTCTCCTGTTCCTAAATACAATAACCAAATAATTTGTAACATTGATTCATATTTCAGTCAATAACGACAGCGACGCTGAAGCAACTCTTGTTACAATATTCGATGTTCGATATTCGATATTCCAAGCCCCTGATCCCTCTTTAGTTTCCATCCGGACACAAAAATGGACACTAATGCGTTTCCAATTCGGAAATAGGCAATTTTGGGCAAGCTCAAGGAAATAAAGGGATTGCGCGGAGGCGTACGCGTTGTACGCCGCACAAGAAATCCCGCAGATTGACACCGAGATCGCACAAAAGGGCCATTTCCGGATGGAAACTACTTATTGTTCAGCTTGTCAATCCACCGGTACAGATCTTTACGATACACATAACACGTTATCGCGCATATTATAAAAATAACAGTTATCAACGCAAAAGAGAAGTAAGATTTGTCATAAAGGGATGCTCCCTGAAGGCTGAGCATGAAAGTCCCCGGCATTCGCCCAAAGGCGGCAATGATAATAAACACTTTAACCGGGATCGAGCTTATCCCGAGAAACAGGCAAAGATAGTCTTTAGGAAAACCGGGAAATATGAATAAAATAATTATAATAAATATTCCCTGGTGCTTTAACGCGGTGTCGAATTTCTCCAAAGAATCGGGCGGAATTATTTTTCTGATATAACGCTTCCCCAGAAACCTGCCTATCATGAAATTGATCCATGAGCCTGCCGTAAGACCGATTGTGGAAAATATAAAGCCACTTGTGGCTCCGAAAAGATATCCTCCTATAAAACCCGTGGCCTCTCCCGGAACCGGCGCAAAAATTACCTGCAATATCTGAATCAATATAAATGCCGCGGGAGCGGCGGCGCCGAATGAACCGACAAGAGCCTTGATCTTTTCCCTGTCCGTCAGAATATCATAATAAAATAAGATTTGAGCCCATAATTGTAATCTGTAAAAATATGCGAGCAAAGCCAGAGAGAGAAAAAAGACGCCAATCAGAATCCGGTTTCTGCTCGAAAAGAAATTCATAAATTTATTATCAGCCTTTTTGCCCGGCCTTGATCAGGGCTGAGACCGCGGGCAGTTCTTTTCCTTCCAGCAACTCAAGGAAAGCGCCTCCGCCGGTCGATATAAAGGTTATCCTGTCGGCTTCTCCGGCCTTGTGAACAGCCAGATCGGTATCTCCTCCTCCGACAATAGTAAGAGCCTGCGAATTTGCAATGCCGTGGACCATTGCCATTGTCCCTTTGCTGAAGGCATCCATTTCAAATGCTCCGAGAGGGCCGTTCCAGATTATTGTCCTGGCATCGTTGATAGCTTCCTGGAAAAGGAGTGACGTTTCAGGACCTATGTCGAGAGCCATCCATCCGGCAGGGATTTCATTGACCGGAACAATTTTCGTTACCGCACCGGGATCGAAAGTGTCTGCAGTAACAAGATCAACAGGAAGATATAATTTAACACCCTTTTTACTGGCTTTATTCATAATTGATGCCGCAACATCAACGAGATTTTCCTCGATCTTGGAACCTCCGACATCAATCCCTTGGCTTTTGAGGAAAGTATTTGCCATCGCCCCGCCTATTAACAGTTTATCCACGCGCTGAATAATATTTTCGAGAGCTGCAAGCTTGGTTGAAACTTTCGCCCCTCCTATTACAGCCACGAGAGGCCTCTCCGGGTTCATCATGGCTTTTTGAAAATATTCCAGTTCTTTCTGAAGCAGAAATCCTGCCACCGACACCGGGGCATGTCCCGTTATCGCGGCAACGGAAGCATTTGCCCTGTGGGATACAGCGAAAGCATCATTAACATACACGTCACAAAGTAGTGCCAGCTCTTTTCCGAAAGCATCATCATTATTCTCTTCTTCAGGATGAAATCTGAGATTTTCAAGAAGCAGGACATCTCCGTCTGACATTGAAGATACAAGAGCCGTTACTTCAGGTCCGATGCAGTCGGGTGCCATTTTTACTTCTTTCCCGAGATAAGATCCGAGGGATTTCAAGACTGGAGCAAGGCTGTATTTCGGGGCAACTTTCCCTTTCGGTCTTCCAAGGTGAGATGCAATTATAAGTTTTGCTTTGTTGTCTATCGCATATTTTAAGGTCGGAATCACAAAACGTATTCTCGTATCGTCGGTAATTTTCTGATTATCATCAAGAGGAACATTAAAATCAACCCTTACAAATACTCGTTTACCTGAAATATCCACATCTCTTATGGTTTTCATTATATCCCCCTTTCTTATGTTATTTTTTATCGTGAATTTTCCGGTGAAAATCTTTTTTTTGAGACCATCTTCTTATAAATCCGATCATGCCTGAATCGTAAGCCCTGTCAACCATCTCCTCCTTAACCATAAGGCCTTCTTTTCCCTCCATTGCCTTCCGCAGACACTCGGTCTTACAATAGCATGGAAAACATGACTCGGGAGTACTCCTCAAGCCATTTTCTCCCATAGGAAAAACCACTTCAAGTTTAGCAAAACAATACGGATATTTCTTGCTGTCTGCCATGTTCCACGTTTTTCCCAACAGAGCTACCTGCTCTGCATTTCAAATTCACGGTTCATTTTTTCTATATAACCATTATCTGCAAAGCTGAAATAATTATTATCCCCTATTACAAGGTGCTCATGAACAGTTATATTAACAACCTTACAGGCAAAAATCAGCTGGCGTGTTATGGAAATGTCCTCGGGAGAAGGCTTGGGATCCCCTGACGGATGGTTATGGGCAAATATCAGGGCTGCAGCGTGGTATTTAAGAGCCGCCCGGACAACTTCTCTCGGATATACAGAGCTGGAAGTAAGCGATCCTTCAAAGAGTGTTTCGGTTCCTATGACTTTGTTTTTAGCATCAAGGAATATTACCCTGAAGCATTCGATGTTTTTATCCCTCAGATCATGCTTTAGAAAATCGAACAACTCATTCGAATTGTTTATCGGATCTTTATTTATAAGTCTTTTCTCGAGATAACGGTGTGCGGCAGCATGCACAAGCTTGACCCCGAAAAGATTTACAGGACCTATACCTTTTATCTCACACAGTTCATCAGGGGATGCCTCGAGGACTCCCTGCAGAGTTTTAAATCTTTTCAGGGCGTCTTTGGCGGCTTCCTTGCAATCCTTGCGGGGAGTGGCAAGAGTCAGAAGAAGCTCAATAACCTCGTAATCATGGAAACCTGAAAGGCCTGATGAAAGGAATTTATCTCGAAGCCTTTTCCTGTGCCCTTCACCTTTATTTTTTTTGTCACTGTTCATCCAGTTCCTGCTTAAGATCACGTGTCATAAGCCGGTAGACAGCCTCTTTCGGAGGAACATCCTCATAAAGAATATTGTATATTTCACGGGAAATGGGCATTTCAACGCCAAGCTTCCGGGAAAGATTGTAAACAGACTCGGCAGTCTTTACTCCTTCGGCAACCATGCGCATTTCGGAAAGGATTTCTTTGAGCTTAATCCCTTCTCCTATCTTTTTCCCCACAGTATGATTTCTGCTCAAATTACCCGTACATGTCAAAAGCAGATCACCGACTCCGGCAAGCCCCGTGAAAGTTCTTGGCTTTGCCCCGAGGGCCAGTCCGAGCCTTCTTATTTCAGTAAGGCCTCTCGTTATAAGCGCTGCCCTCGTATTTAATCCGAGTCCAAGGCCGTCTATAATCCCGGCAGCAATTGCGATAACATTCTTGACCGCGCCCCCCAGCTCAACTCCGATAACATCATCATTGGTATAAACCCTGAAAAACGGGGTTGCAAATATACGCTGAACAAAAGCGGCGATCTCATGGTTATTTGATGCGGCAGTAACGGCAGTAGGTACGTTTCGCGCCACCTCTCCCGCAAAACTGGGTCCTGAAAGGGCAGCAAAATTATCTTCCGGTATATTGCGAATACATTCTCTTAAAACGCCCGTCATGGTCGAATACGTATTGTTCTCTATTCCCTTGGAGGCCGACAAAACGGCAGCATTAACGGAAACCAGACCCGATATTTTCATTGCCGTATCACGCATGACATGAGACGGAACAACTATCACGACAAGATCTTTGCCTGTAACCGCATCGGTAATATCATTTGAAGGGAAAATATTTGGAGAAAGAGATATTCCGGGAAGAAATATCCTGTTTTCCCTGAATTCCTCAATCTGATCTTTTACTTCCTTTTCAAATACCCAGAAATCGACCTTGAATCCTTTATTAGCAAGAAGATTGGCAATCGCGGTGCCCCAGCTCCCTGCCCCGACAACACCTATTCTCGATCTGCTTACGTCCGTTTCACTTTTCATCTATAAAACACCGTCTCTCCCGTTAATCATCATTCATCCTTTTCAGCGAGTCTTGCCGCTCCGATAACTTTTTCATCCGGATCCCTGTTAATTAATTTAACACCCTGCGTATTGCGGCTTATAACAGAAATACCGCTGATGGGAGTCCGGATAATCTTTCCAGTGTCGGTCATCAGCATCAGGTCATCATCTTCATCAACAATTAGTATTGTTACGACCTTCCCGTTCCGTTCGGTCGTTTTGATGGCTATTACTCCCCTTCCCCCTCTTTTCTGAACAGGGTATTCGTCTATCGATGTCCTTTTGCCGAAACCATTCTCTGTCACGGCAAAAAGCGTCTGGCCGTGACTTAAGACTTCCATGCCCACGATAAGGTCTCCTTCAGACAAACGCATTCCCCGCATTCCACCCGCAACCCGGCCTGTGGGACGCACGTCCGATTCGTGAAAACGGATTGATTTACCCATGGCCGAACAGACGAAAACATTAAGCGTTCCGTCCGTGATATGGGCCGCTATAAGTTCATCATCCTGATCAAGATTCAGGGCTATAATCCCACCGGTTCTGGGACGGCTGTATGCCATAATATCCGTTTTCTTCACAAGGCCTTTTTTTGTGGCCATAATAACGTGGGAACCCGGCTCAAAAGCCTTTACGGGAAGAACTGTTGTCAGTTTTTCGCCATCGGTAAAGTTGAGAAGATTAACAATCGCTTTTCCCCGGCTTGTCCTGCCGGATTCCGGAATATCATAAACCTTGCACCAGTATACTTTCCCCTGGTTTGTAAAAAAGAGGAACGTGTGGTGAGTGGAAGCGACAAAAAGGTGCGCCACGAAATCCTCTTCCTTTGTCCCCATGGCCATTTTTCCTTTGCCTCCACGGCCCTGGGCCTGATAAACGCTTGCGGGTGTCCGCTTGATATATCCGTCCTTGGAAATAGTTACGACCATGTCCTCTTCAACAATCATATCCTCGATGGAAATGTCTTCAGTTTCCTCAACTATTTCCGTACGGCGTGAATCGCCGTACTCATTTATTGTCTGGGTCAGCTCATCCTTTATGATGTTAAGAACAAGTCGTTCGCTCGCAAGGATCTCTCTAAATCTTGCAATATCTTTCAGAATAGAATTGTATTCGTCAATTATCTTTTCCCGCTCAAGGCCTGTAAGCCTCTGAAGGCGCATATCGAGCACAGCCTGAGCCTGAATCGGAGTCATGCTGAACTTGATGATCAGGCCGTTCTTTGCTTCTACGGGTGATTTCGACTGTTTTATAAGGGAAACAACAGCATCGATGTTGTCTATGGCTATCTTGAGACCTTCGAGTATATGGGCGCGCGCTTCGGCCTTTTTAAGGTCAAATTTTGTGCGCTTTATTACAATATCCTTGCGGTGAAGTATAAAATACTCGAGTATCTCCTTTAATGTCAAAACCTCCGGCCGGTTGTTTACAACGGCAAGGAAAATAATCCCGAAACTTGTTGCCAGCCGGGTGTGTTTGAAAAGCTGGTTGATTACCACCTTTGCTATCTGGTCTTTTTTTAGGCCTATGGCAATCCGCATGCCTTCCCTGTCGGATTCATCCCTTACATACTTTACTCCTTCGATATGCTTATCACGAACCAGCTCCGCAATCTTCTCAATCAGAACCGCCTTGTTGACCATGTAGGGTAGCTGAGTAATAATAATTGTTTCACTCTGCGTTCTTTTATCGGTTTCAACCATGACACGGGCCCTGACTTTTACTTTTCCCCTGCCCGTAGAATAGGCGTCATGTATTCCGCTTTTACCGTAAATTATTCCTGCAGTCGGAAAATCAGGTCCGGGAACTATTCTTATGAGTTCGTCACAGGTAATGTCAGGATTATCAATAAGTACTTTTATTGCTTCCGCCACTTCAGAAAGATTGTGAGGAGGAATGCTTGTTGCCATTCCCACAGCAATTCCGGATGATCCGTTTATAAGGAGGCAGGGAACTTTCGCGGGCAGGATTGATGGTTCGGTCAGAGATTCATCATAATTTGGAACAAAATCTACTGTCTCCTTGTCGATGTCTTCCATCATTTCATGGGCAAGCCGCATCATTCTTATTTCGGTATAACGCATAGCCGCAGGAGAGTCTCCGTCTATTGAACCAAAATTTCCCTGCCCGTCAACAAGGGGGTACCTGAGGGAAAAATCCTGGGCCATTCTGACAATTGTATCATAAACCGCGGTATCTCCATGCGGATGATACTTACCTATTACATCACCGACGATTCTGGCCGATTTTTTATATGGTTTGTTCCAGTCGTTCTTAAGTTCGCGCATTGCATACAGAACCCGACGATGAACGGGTTTGAGTCCATCCCGGACATCGGGCAAGGCTCTCCCGATAATAACGCTCATTGCGTAATCGAGATAAGACTTTTTCATCTCGCTCTCTATGCTGATCTCCGACGTTTTTTCATTTTGCATCATGAGTAACCTTATAAACCAAAATAAATTTCGTTATCTTTACAGAATGGGCAATAATCGATACCGTCATCAAATTATTGAAATTTTGACAGGGAAAAACTCATATTCCGATGTTAGCGGGAACAAAGACACAGAGGGATAAAGTATTTTTGACAGCCAAGAGTTATGCCTTTGCCCCTCTGCACCTGTTCGGATAGGTTAAATCTTAGTTGCTGACAAATGCTCCGGCAGCAAGTAAAAGAAGAACTTCATATACTAAAACGGGAACATAACTGCCAAAAACAGCATAAACAATGCCGCCTCCAATTATAGCCGGCACACCACAAAAAACCAGAATTCCCAATTTCCTGCCGATGTCCATCTTGTGAATCCTCCTATAACTTATTAATCATAAATCATATATTTAGGCTGAAGACTATTAGACTGCCTACAGCCTGATCACCTTAGCAGTTTTTACCAGCAACAGTTTAATAAGTAAAGAAAAAACAGATTTATTTATGTTCAATAACCATGGCCATCCCCATACCCCCGCCGATGCACATTGTAATAAGCCCTGTTTTATATCCTTTTCTCTTCATCTGGTTCATTCCTGACACCATCTGGCGGGCGCCCGTGCAGCCGATAGGATGCCCTAGAGAAATTCCGCTTCCCAGTTCATTCGGCCTGTCATTATCAATTCCAAGTTCACGCATGCAGCCAATCGCCTGTGAAGCAAATGCTTCATTTAACTCTATCATATCGATATCTTTCAATGTCATCCCGGCCGATTTCAAGGCTTTTTTGACCGCCGGAACTGGCCCAAGTCCCATATATGCCGGATCAACACCGCCGGCCGCAAAAGCTTTTATCGATACAATTGGCTCAAGACCCATCTCTTTTGCTTTTTCACTGCTCATCAAAAGGACCGCGGCAGCACCGTCATTTATTCCGGAAGCATTTCCAGCCGTTACGGTTCCGTCTTTCTTAAATGCCGGCTGCAATTTTGCCATCTTTTCAATGCTCGTCTCCATGGGACGTTCATCCCGGTCAAAAACAGTTTCACCCTTCCTGGTTTTTATTACAACAGGGACGATCTCCTGGGCAAAAATACCATTATTTATGGCAGCCATGGCTCTTTTATGACTCATAACACCAAGCTCATCCTGCTCCGCTCTGCTAATGCCGTAAGTTGCCGCAATATTTTCAGCAGTCATGCCCATGTGGTAGCCGTAAAATATCTCAAAGAGCCCGTCAAATACCATAAGGTCATAGATCTGGCCCGTTCCGGTAAGTTCCATCCTGTGACCCCAGCGGGCTTTTGGTAAAGCCATGGGAGCAAGGCTCATGTTTTCCTGCCCCCCTGCTATTACAATATCAGCCTGTCCGGCCATAATGGAACTAGCGCCCAATGCAATTGCCTTCATACCGGAACCGCAAATCTTGTTAACAGTATATGCCGGGGTTTCTTTGGGAAGTCCGGCATAAATCATGGCCTGTCTTGCAGTGTTCTGCCCCTGACAGGCCTGGAGAACATTGCCCATTATGACTTCATCGATTACAACAGGAGTGCTTGCATTATCCCATTTGAACCATTTTTTTTCAAGTTCAGTCAACCCGTTCCCTTTTAATTTTTCCGGAGCATTTTCAATCATCTCCGTACCGGCAGCAGGCTTCAAACCGACTCTTTTCAGAACATCCTTAATAACCAGCGAACCAAGTTCAACAACCGTTACATCTTTCAATCCGCCGCCAAACGCGCCAACAGCGGTCCTTGATCCGCTGACAATAACAACCTCTCTCATGATTAAATCCTCCTGATTTATTTGATATAACCAAACAATGGAAACTTACATATGCCAAATTTTGTTTTCGTATGGACACCATATAGAATATTCCAAATGTAATATCAATCAATTTAATATGATATAATAACATGACAGATAGAAAGTCGCCGGATAAAGGCATGCTTTTGGAAGTATTTGTTATATTATCATCGTTTCATAGTTACCGATTTTGGCTCAAGGCTAAAATCGGTAACTATTCCGGCACACGAAGTTCTTATCAGAGGGAGAGCCTGAACAAACGTATTGTTTGACATACACATCGTTGCCTGTTAAAATGTGTATATAAAAATCGGGAGGTGATAAAAATGCGGACAAATATCGTGATCGAAGAAGAACTCATTAAGAAGGGCCTTGAGTATACGAGACTTAAGACAAAAAAAGAGGTCGTCAACTTTGCATTGCGGGAACTGATCCGGAGGGAAGAGAGAAAAGAGATTCTGCGATATAAAGGGAAGCTCCGCTGGGAGGGAGATCTGGAAGAGATGAGAAGGAACCGCTTCAATGATACTGATTGACTCCTCCGTTTGGATTGATTTCTTCAATGGCACCGAAGGGAATGCCGTCTCCGCTTTGGAAAAGCTGATAACCGATGAAGAGGAAGCATATATTTCGGAATATATCCTGACCGAAGTCCTGCAGGGATTCCGGGAAGATAGGGAATATGATGCGGCCAGGGAATGCCTGCTCAAATTCCCTATTGCCGGGTTGCGGGATAAAAACTCCTATATTGAGGCGGCGCAAATTTACAGAAAATGCAGGAGGCAGGGCATCACCATCCGTAAAACCGCCGACTGCCTGATCGCCCGCACCGCCATGGAAAATGACCTATATCTGCTCCACAAAGATAATGACTTCGATCTGATTGCCTCGGTTTGCCCTTTAAAAATTTATGTATAACCTCTGAGCGTTACAGAGCGGCTTTTTGCATCCACACAACTATTCCGCTAAGCACCGAGATCTTTGAAGAGCTTTGCTCCTGTCTGTATATCCAAACAAATGGCATGTTATACGGAAGAGCAACAAAATCCGGAAAATACTTGTCAGGAATATTATGATAGATTATAAGGAGATACAATAATCTTAAATTCGGGAATACGGAATATCCTCCGGTCCGTAGAGATATACAGAAACTATAGAATAACTTGTTGCCCCTATCGGTTCAACGCCACATTAGCCCCGTCACTATGAAAGACGAAGATATGGAAAAAGAATTATTTGATTTGAAAATGGATAAAAGCTCCTTTTCAATTATATCATTATCAGATTCATCTGATAATAAATATTATTGGTTCGGAAAAAAACCAGTTGAAAGATTGAAACATATCGAAATATTGAGAAGGATAAATTATGGACATAGTGCTGCCTCCAGACTTCAAAGAATTTTTGAAATTACTGAACGCCCATAATATCAAGTACTTGTTGATTGGCGGCTATGCAGTTGGATATCATGGTTATCCAAGAGCAACCAATGATATGGATATTTGGATCGCGATAAGCTCCGAAACTGCGGAACTTATGATTAAAGTTTTGAAAGAATTTGGATTTGACACGCCACAACTGTCAAAAGATCTTTTTTTAGAAGAAAATAAAATTATACGCATGGGCGTAGCTCCAATGAGAATTGAAATATTAACCTCAATTTCAGGTGTTAATTTCGAGGAATGCTATCAACAAAAGGTTGTCGATGTAATAGATGGGGTACAAGTGGATATAATCAATTTGGAACAACTGAAAATCAATAAAAAAGCAAGTGGTCGGCACAAGGATTTAGATGATTTCGAAAACCTGCCTTAGAGTATTGATAAAGCGAACAGAGCTCAAGCCTGCAACAATATCAAAAATATGTGCCTGATTCTTCTATCATACAGCAATCACCCGTCGTACAGGCTGATACTTGCGGCTAACAGGGACGAGTTTTATGACCGACCGACCGCTCCGCTCGGTTTCTGGGAAGAAGCGCCACATATTCTGGCAGGAAAGGATTTAAAAAGCGGCGGCACATGGCTCGGCATAACAAAAGAGGGACGCATATGCGCCATAACCAATTTCAGGGATCCCGCCACCCAGATCACCGACGCCCCTTCAAGAGGGCTTCTTGTTGCAAATTATCTTAAAGGATACGAATCGCCTCAAACATATCTTATGAAAGTCCGCGAGGAAGGAATAAGATACAACGGTTTCAATCTTATAGCAGGAGACAAATCAGGGCTTTTCTGCTTTTCAAACAGAG